>DASWQK010000529.1:0-4859 GCA_036403735.1 Pyrinomonadaceae bacterium | reverse complement strand
GTTCGCAGGTTGGCATCAAGATTTTCGGCAACGATCTTAAGACGCTCGAAGAACTATCGCGCCGCACTGCCGAAGTCGTGCGCAATGTCTCCGGCGCAAAGGATGTCTATCCCGAACAGATCAGCGGCGCGCCGTATATCGACATCAAGATCAATCGTACCGCCGCAGCTCGTTATGGCATTGACGAACAGCGTATCAACGACGCGATTGAGAAAGGAATCGGCGAGACGAATCTCTCGGTGACGATCGAAGGCCGGCGGCGCTTTCCAGTGCGAGTGCGTTTCGCACCGGAGTTTCGCGGAGGGGTTCAAGCGCTCGGCCAGCTCCCGATTACTTCGCCAACGGGCCAACCAATTCCACTGTCGCAGCTCACCGAGATTACAGAAGCCCAGGGACCAACGATGATTTCCAGTGAAAACGGTTTACTGCGCGGGACGGTCTTGCTGAACGTGCGCGGCCGTGACGTCGGCAGTTTTGTCGATGAAGCGAAAGGCGCAATCGCGCGGCAGGTGCAGATACCCACCGGCTATTACGTCGAATGGAGCGGCGAATACGAAAACCAACAACGCGCGCGCAGCCGTCTGTTGCTGGTTGTGCCGATGGTGCTGATTGTGATCTTCGGTTTGCTTTACATCACTTACCACTCAGCGCTGGAGGCGGCGCATGTGCTGATGGCCGTGCCATTCGCGCTGACGGGTGGCATCTATCTGCTCTGGCTTTTGAACTACAACTTCTCAGTTGCGGTGTGGGTCGGATTCATCGCGCTATTTGGGACGGCGGTGCAGACAGCCGTGGTGATGGTGATCTATCTCGAAGAAGCAGTTGAACGAAAGAAAAGCGAGGTTGGTCAACTTACTCGCGCGTCTCTGATCGAAGCCGTTACTGAAGGCGCGCTCCTTCGCCTGAGACCAAAGTTAATGACAGTCTCGACGGTCGTCGCATCGCTCCTGCCGATTATGTGGAGCACGAGCGCTGGCGCGGAAGTAATGAAGCCTTTGGCGACGCCGGTTCTGGGCGGAATGGTTTCGAGTCTGCTGCACGTGCTGATCGTAACGCCAGTGATCTTTTTCTGGTTGCGAGAACGTGAGCTAAGAAGATCACAACGTACAGCAGAGGCGATTGAGAGAGAAGAAACAAGAACAGAGGACACCGATGAGTAAACGATTTTTGATTTGGCGTGTTTTCCCAATGGTTGCTATCGCCGGTCTGCTGTCAATTCCGGCGAGCTTAGGTGCCAGGCCAGGTGTGCAGAACCGAAGCGTCAAGATAACCGAACAGGGTTTTGAGCCCGCGACGCTGACTGTGCGGCGCGGCGTCCGCACCCGCATCACTTTCTTGCGAACAACGGATAATACCTGCGCCAAGGAAGTTGTGTTTCCGGATTTTGGTATCAAGCGCAACCTGCCGCTGAATCAGCCGGTGGTCATTACCCTAACGCCAAACAAGAAAGGGGAGTTCAGGTTCACGTGCGGGATGAACATGATGAACGGCAGATTGATTGTGCAGTAACCACAGATGATTACAAACCGAAAACTTTCGCGCCAAGACGCAAAGACGCAAAGGATCGCCAAGTCCATCTTTGCGCGTCTTTGCGACTTCGCGCCTTTGCGTGAGACTGCCCCTTCGCGGATCGCGCTCATCTTGATCCTTTCGTCACTCGGGCAAGCTTCTGTCTTCGCGCAAACTTCGTCTCTTGATTCGACAACTCCGCAAACGCAACCTTCCGCCTCTCGTTACCTTGATCAAACTACCGGCATGACCGCTGACGAGGCCGTCGCGTACGCGCTCACTCACAACGCCGAACTGGAAGCCACTCGAAAAGAGATTGACGCTGCTAAAGCAATGGTGAAACAGGCGCGGCTGCGGGCAAATCCGATGCTGGATGTCGAAGGCAAACGACAAGTACCGCCCGGCCGCGATAACACAGTCATGGCCGGTGTAACCCTGCCGCTGGAGATGAACGGACGGGTGCCGACACGAATCGCCGTAGCCGAACGTCAGGTCGAAGTTCGCGAACGCGAATTCGCTAATCGCGAACGGATACTGGCGGGTGAAGTTCGCATGAAGTTCGGCGAGGCTCTGGCGCAGGCCTTGAAGCTTTCGTTCACCGATCAGTTGGTAGAAGCGAATCAGCGCAGTTTCAATCTGGTTGCCGCGCGGGTGAATGAAGGCGCCACGCCGCCGCTCGAACAAAACATGGCGCTGGTTGAGCTTAATCGATTGAAATCGATGCGCGAGACCGCGGAAGGCAAAGTTGAAGTAGCGATGCTGGAACTACGGAATCTGCTCGGCATGCCGCCCGAACAGCCGCTGCGTTTGAAGGGAGATTTCGATCATTTGATCGATCAACTGCCCGCGATAGCTGACGAGACTCCACGTGCGCTGCGCGACCGGCCGGATTTGCAAGCCTTCCATGCCAATGAAACTCTCGCTGCCGCGCGCATCGCGGAAGCTCGGGCGGAGGGACGTTGGGATGCGAGTGTCACCGCCGGCTACGAGAGAATGCATGCTGGATTTCCGGAGTTTGGCGTTGACAACCATGGGGCGTTGCAACCGATCGAGAGTAACTTTCATTACCTGAAGTTCGGCGTGTCGATCCTTTTGCCGGTTCGTAACAAGAACCAGGGGACAATCGAGGCCGCCGTTGCAGACTCAGAAGCGGCGAAATCGCGCCGTGAGTTTGCGGAGTTGACGGTGCGACGTGAAATTGCAGTCGCTTACTCTCAATACGATCGAGCAGTCAAGGCTGAAGAAATCTTTCGCGTGGGGGTGCGCGATCCTGCGCGGGCAAATCTCGATGTCGTCCGGCAAACCTACGAACTCGGGTCGAAGACTCTACTTGACTACATCGCAGAGCAGCGTCGTTTTATTGAATTGGAAAATGATTTTATCGACGCGCAGCTCGCCGTCTACAACGCCCGAGTTGAGATTCAGCGCAGCACCTCTTCAACGGAGTTGATTAAGCGATGAAGTCAGAACCCCGACCTGTCGGGGTGGCGGGTGGGCATTCGATGGTCAGCCACAAAGGCGCAAAAGTATGAACGACAAGATCAACAAATCAATTGAGGCGGACGTCGGAACGGCGGAACAATCGACAACTACATCACGCCGATTACGAGTTCCAATCATCGTCGGGATCGTAGCGATGGTCGCGATCATCGCAACCGCAGCCCTCTGGCTGCTCTGGCCCAAGCAAGCCGGCAAGCCCGTCGCCGCGCCCCGCACGGTTTCGTTCCAGGAGTCGCCACAGCAACCGATGACGGGCGAACAAAGGTTAACCCTGACGCCGGAACAACTGCGCAGCGTGCAATTGAAAATCGAAACTGTGGGCGAAGCGCCATCAACAGAGGCCGCCGGACAAATGGCTACCGGTGTGGTGCAGGCAAACAGTTACAAAGAAACTCCTGTGATGTCGCTGGTTGGTGGAATCGTGCGCAACGTTAGCGCCGAACTGGGTCAAAATGTGAAACGAGGCCAACACGTCGCGGTTATTTTCAGCAATGAACTTGCGGATGCGCAGACGCGTTACCTAACGGCCGCAGCGGTTCTGGACGAACATCACCGGCATCATATGCGGACCACGAGGCTGGTGGAGATTGGCGCCGCGAGCCGACAAGAACTCGAGATGGCGACGTCCCAACTTCGCGATGCCGAGTCGCACGTCGCGAACCTCCGTCAGAAACTAATGCTGCTTGGATTGTCGGCGCAGAGAATTGATTCATTGAATTCAACTTCACAGGTCAGTTCGGAGGTGAACGTAATAGCGCCGAACGCGGGCACAATCACCAGCCGCTCGGTTAATCCCGGCCAGGTGATAGAGGCAAACAAGGAACTGGTGCGAGTCACGGATTTATCGACGGTCTGGGTCGTGGGACAGGTTTACGAAAAGGATCTCGGAACCGTGCGCGTCGGCAGCGGCGCGAATGTAACTTCTGACGCCTATCCGGGACAAATGTTTCGTGGCCGCGTAACTTACGTCGATCCGAAGATCGATCCGGCGACGCGAACTGCGCAGGTGCGAATCGAAATGGCGAACCCGCGACAGATGTTCAAGATCGGAATGTATGTGAACGTCGCTTTCGGGGCGCTCGGCGTAGCGGAAAAAAGTACTGCGAGCGTGCCGAAAGATGCCGTCCAGGCAGTCAACAATCAGCAGGTGGTCTTTGTCGCAACTGACAAACCAACCGAATTCATCATGCGTCCTGTCCGGGTAGGCGCAGAGAACAATGGTTTCTATCCGGTGCGAGAAGGGTTGAACGTAGGCGAGCGCGTGGTGGTTGGCGGAAGCTTCTTGCTGCGCGCTGAGTGGATGAAGACGCGCGCGACACAATGACACGCTTTAACGTTACTAATCTGCGTCGCAAGTGAAGCTCATAAGAGATAGGAGCTAACTTTAGTTAACAGTGGGAAATCATCGCCAAACTCCTTTGGCCGAAAGTGGCGCAATCGATCCAGTGTGCGGAATGAAAGTCGATCCGCAGCGCGCCGCGGGATCGTTCGAGCACAACGGACAAACGTATTTCTTTTGCTCGTTGGGTTGTCGCGAAAACTTCAAAGCTGATCCCGAAAGATACCTGGCTCCAAAACCGTCTACTCCGATTGGGATCAATCGCGCAGAACATGCGACAGTCGCGATCTCGCGAGACACGGGCACAAGCAGAAGCGGCCCGGGACGGCCACGATCCGTCGAATACACGTGTCCGATGCATCCCGAGATAGTTTCTGATGCGCCAGGCGCTTGCCCGATCTGCGGCATGGCGTTAGAGCCGCGCACCATGACGCTCGATGAAGAGACGAATACAGAACTCGTCGACATGACGCGCAGATTTTGGGTGAGCGTCGCTCTTGCTGTTCCGCTC
>DASWQK010000528.1:0-11753 GCA_036403735.1 Pyrinomonadaceae bacterium | reverse complement strand
GTTGAGAGCGATCGAGCGGAACTATTGGCAGAGGCTTTTGTCTTTCAACTGAGCGAAACTCGCGCTGAGCCACTGCTGGTCGTGATCGAAGACCTGCATCAGGTTTATGACGGGGATTGGGTCGTTTCGTTCTTTCGCCGCCTGTTGCCGCTCTTGCCGGCTGATGTGCACGTGCTGATCACGTGTCGCAGTCTGCCGCCCACGCCTTTGTGGCGGATGCGTTCGAAACAAATGCTTGGCGTGCTGGATGAAAGTGAGCTGGCTTTCACCCTGGAAGAAGCCATCGCGCTGTTCGACACGTATGGACTGAGCGAGAAGCACGCGCGCGCGGCCTGGAATGAAACCAATGGTCGCGCCGCAACCATCGCGGAATTTGCCGCGACGCCGGGACGCGCCGGTCGTGCGGTGGCGGACGACATCTTGTCGTTCCGGCACTCTCGCTTTCCATCATTGCCGCCTACTCCTGATTTTCAAACTTAACTCACCCCATCGGGCAATTGCCGTCGTAACGCAAACTGTTAGTTTGCGCGCAAGCTAACAGCTTGCGTTACATTAAGCAGTTTCAGCTATGCTACGCTCCGCACGATCACGATAGTCCGGGGCGACAATTCGATGGCCAGGCAGAAACGCACGAAGTCAGATCCGGAAGCACCCGAACAACAGTCACCTGCGACTGTGCCCGGATCATTTTTTCTGCGCACGAAGCTTCTGCCGCCGCGACCGGCGCCGGAAATTCTCGCCCGGCCCCGCCTGATCGAGCGCTTGCAATCGAATTTGGCTCTGCCGGTTACCTTGATCACCGCCAACGCCGGATCAGGAAAAACTACTCTGGTCGCAGATTTTCTGCGCAAGCAGGAACGGCCATACCTTTGGTATCAACTAGATCACACCGACGATGACCCGGCAGTTTTTCTGGGCTATCTCGCTTACGGCATCCAGCAACGCGTCCCCGACTTCGGCGAAGCAATATTCGCTTATCTGCAGCAGTCGCAGGAGTTGGCGCAGGAGCCCGAGCGCGCCGCCGACATCCTCCTGAACGAAATACTCGAACGCGTAGAGCAACAGCTGATCGTGGTGCTTGACGACTATCATCATCTCGGCAACGACACGCGCGTGCATGCGGTGCTCGATCGGTTGATTGCTTACCTGCCCGACGTAATTCACATCGTGATCATCTCGCGCGAAATTCCGCCGCTGACCCTCGCGCGGCTGCGTTCGCAGGATTCGCTCTCGTTTATCGACCGGGACGATCTGCTCTTTACAAGCGAAGAAACCCAGGAATTATTTAGAAAAGTTTTCGGGCTAACGCTGACGAGCGAACAACTGCGCGAGTATGGCGAGCGGACGCACGGCTGGATTACGGCGCTGCAACTGGTGCGGCAGGTGTCGCAGCGGCAAAGATTGACTGAGGGGGATCAAAAGCAGATCGATCCGCTGGCGGTGCTGCAACAGTCTGAGCGGGATATCTTTGAATACTTTGCCGAGGAAGTGTTCGCTCAGGAACAGCCTGAAACTCAACAGTTTCTCATGCGGATCGCCCTGCTTGATCGCGTCGATTTGGAAACCTGCGCGCGTCTCTTTCCTGAGGTTCGCGCCCCTGTGGTGCTTCCCGATTTGGTGCGCGGCAATGTTTTCATGACTGTGGCCAGCGATCGGCGCGGCGAAGAATATCGGCTGCATCCGTTATTTCAGAGTTTTCTCCGGCGCCGTTTGCGTTCAGAGATTGGTTTGGCGGGCGTGGCGGCCGAGCACCTGCGGTGCGCCGAATATTTTCTTGAAAATGGCGCCTGGGAAGCGGCCGTGCGACACCTCCTGGACGCAGAAGATTTCGATCGCGCCGCGGAAATCATCGCGCGGTACGGTGACGCATGGATTGCTTCCGGCAAACTATCGTCCCTATCGTCGCTCGCTGAAGTTCTGCCGACGAAGGCGCTGGAAGCGCATCCGCGCGCGTTAACTTATCGCGCCGAAGTTGCCCGATTGCGAGGCGATTTTGAAGCTGCGCAGAATCTGTTTCGCCGTGGCATTGAAGCCTTGCGTGAGAAAGGCGATGAAGCGGGCGAAGCCGAAGCGTTGCACTCGCTCGCGACCATTGCGCGCCGCCGTGGGGATTACGATGCCGCTTTTGAATATCTGGATCGCGCGATCGAGCTGAGCCCGTCGAATTCAGTCGTGCGGACAAAATGCGCGAACACCCGTGGCGTTTGTTTGGTTACGAAAGGTGAGTGGGCTAGTGCCGAGCGCGAATTTCGCGCAGCCCTGCAATCAGCCGAAGAACAACATGACGAGCATCACGCGCGACTGATCACGCACAACCTTGGCCTGCCGGCGATGATGCGCGGTGATTTCGGCGAGGCGCTGCGCTGGCTGGGACGCATGCTGCGCAGCGATTCTGATCTGCCGCCGATTCCGCAGGAGTCGACCGCGCACGTGAACCTCGCGCGCTGCCATTTGTATCGAGGCGAGCTGGAGAAAAGCGAACAGCACCTCGACCGGGCGCTCGAAGGCTGTCAACTTTTCAATATGGTGGGGCAACTGGGTGAAGCGTTCGAGGCGTACGGCAATCTGTATCGCGAGCGCGGCGACCTCGTGCGCGCCGTCGAATCGTATGAACGCGCGGCCCGGTCATATGGCGAGGCCGGAATCGATCTGGCGCGGGTGGAGTTGCTCGAAGAGCGCGCCCTCATGAGTTTGCGCTCCGGCGATGTTTCGCGCGCGCTCACCCAAATCGATCACCTGCTGGAGCGTCGGCCGGCCGACAAGAATCCAATCGGACACTTCACTGCGCGTCTGGCGCGCGGAAGAATTCTGCTGTCAGTGCCGCAGTACGACGAAGCTCGTAATGAATTCACAGCCGCGCTGAATTATTTTCGCGAACACGGGCTCTACTATTACGATGCGCAATCATGCATAGGGCTGGCGGTCTGCGATCACGCCACGGCGCGCGAGTCATCATTGCTGGAGAACCTGCGGCGCGCGCTCGATTTAGCCGCGCGCTATGATTATGACTATTGGCTACGCCAGGAAATCGCTTCCCATCCGGCTGTCTTTGCGTCAGAAGATGCGCAAGAGCTGTTGCCCGGCGATCTGCGCGGCCTGACCACCAGTGAGCCGGTTTCCGTTGTGATCAAACAGCCCGAACCGCCAATTGCCGCTGCCCCGCTGGTCGATTTGACTATTAACATGCTGGGCTCAGTTGAAATCTTTCGGGATCGCGCGCGCCCCTTCGCGGCGGATGCGTGGACGACCCGGCGCGCACGTGACATTCTTTGCTTTATCGCTTCGCGCCCTCATCATCGCGCGCCCAAAGATACAATCGTCGATACTTTCTGGCGTGACACCGATCTGAAAACCATCGAGAAGAATTTCCATCCCACGATGTCGCACATTCGTAAAGCGCTAAACAGTAATCAGCCTTTGAAGCAGAATTTTCTTGCGTATCGCGACGGCGAATATCAATTGAGCTCGGAGTTTTCGTACCTGATCGATACGGAGCAGGTCGACCGTCTGATTGCTGATGGCGAAGCGGCGCGACGAGAACGAGATTTCGACCGGTGCATTAAACTCTACGAGCAGGCGGTCACGCTCTATCGAGGCGATTTCATGCAGGGAAGCTACGAAGCCTGGGTGGATGATCAGCGCGCTTATTATCGAGAGCAGCACCTGCGGATGCTCGAGTCGCTGGCTGCCGTCGCCGAGAAAAAGCAGGAGTTTGTGCGCGCAATGGATCTGGCGCAACGAATCCTGCGCGACGACCCTTTTCGCGAAGACATTCACTGCCTGGTGATGAGGGCGCAGTCAGCGCTCGGCAACCGCGTCGCGGTGAAAGACCAGTACGAAACATTGCGCGCCCTGTTGCAAAAAGAGCTGGGCGTCGAGCCTGCAATACAAACCCAGAAAGCTTATAAAGAACTGCTGGGCGCCTGACGCTACTCTGTCTCGAGGCGGGCCCATTGCCCGCTTGTCCTGAGAACTGCGGGCGGTAGCCCGCGGCTTAAACGAAGGCGAAAGTACTTCAGAACCCAGAAGAAAATTGCAAGCCGTCCGCAACAATAGCTTGGAAATTCGCCGCTAAAATCCGCCCCATCGTCTCAGTTTTTCAATTTGATAGTTCTCTCGCCCGGGTAGCTAAAACAAGTCACTGTCTTTGACCCGACTGTGGCGTTGGCTTGTGATTGATGATTCACAGACTCTACAGGAAAACTTATCGACCGATCGCGCTGGCTCTCGTGGTCCTGGTCAGTTCCGTCCCGGTGCTGGCTGGACTGACAATCGATGGTGTAAACGGAATCACAGTCAGCGGCGCGGACGGAGTTTTATATACCAACACCAACGGCATCACCGTTAGCGGCGCCGACGGCGTGCTTGCGTTTAATCCGAATGGAATTACTGTTAGTGGCGCCGACGGCATCACCGCTTCGGGAGCTGACGGCATAACCGTTAGCGGCGCCGACGGCATAACGGTGAGCGGCGCCGACGCGACGTCCATAGCCCGCGCCGACGGAATTACTGTTAGCGGCGCCGATGGCATCACCGTCAGCGGCGCGGACGGAACAACTTATCGTACGGATTCAGTCACTATTCGCAATCCGACGGGAATCACGGTCAGCGGTGCCGACAACCTTATCGCGACCGGCACGAATGGCATCACGGCGAGCGGCGTCGACACCCGCAACATCAATCATGCGGACGGAATCACCGTCAGCGGCGCCGACAACACCCTAAACATCAACGGTGCGGACGGGATCATCGCGACCGGCGCCGACGGCATCGTGTTCTCGATCACGCCGAGCGCAATCACCATTACCGGGGTTAACGGCATTACGGTTAGCGGCGCCGACGGCATCACCGTCAGTGGCGCCGACAGTTTTATTCCTACCGGTGTGAACGCGCTGATTTCAAGTTTGACTGCGTGCGTCGGGACCAGCGGCTTGCAGAGCGTCGATCCTGAATTGGCCGTCTTGTTGAATCGAGCCACGGACGACAGCAACATCGACGCGGTCATTGTCTATCATCATTTGCCTACCGATTCCGACATCAGCGAGCTGCAAAGCATTGGCGTTCTCGGCGGCACGCGCTATCACGCGCTGCCGATGATTGCGGTGACGACCACAAAATCCCGGATCGCGGCGATCTCGCATCTATCGTCGGTGCGATCGATTTACAGCAATCGCACTTTTCAATGGAATCTCGATGCAACTGCGCGCAACGTGACGAGCGTAGACAGGGTCAAGCGCAATACTGATTTGACGAGCGCAAATCGCGGCCTGCCCGTTTCGGGACGTGGCGTCACCGTGGCAGTTCTGGATACCGGTGTTGATGGCACTCACGCGGATCTGGCTGGCCGCGTCGTGCAGAATCTAAAACTCGCCGACACGCAAAGCCTTGGAGTTGGATTCAACTATCCGGTTTTATCGACCACTTTACCGAATACCGACCAGGCTTACGGCCATGGGACCTTTGTCGCGGGCGTGATCGCCGGCACCGGGCAGCAGTCCGGCGGCAAATACGCCGGAGTCGCACCGGGAGCAAACATCCTCGGCCTCAGCGCCGGCGATGCAAGTCTGCTATTCATTCTTTCCGGATTGGACTACTTGTTGGTGAGCGGCCCGACGTTCAATGTCCGCGTGGTGAATTGCAGCTTCTCAGCAAACACAGTTTTCGATGTTAACGATCCGGTCAACATTGCCACGCGCATGCTGACTGATAACGGTATCAACGTGGTTTTCTCAGCGGGAAACACCGGCCCGGGCGCTGATTCGCTGAATCCCTATTCCGTTGCGCCGTGGGTCATCAGCACCGGCGCCACCGACAATGCGGGAAAACTGGCCGACTTTTCTTCGCGCGGCGACTTCGGCAGCCCGCTATTTCATCCCACACTCGTCGCTCCGGCTGTCAACACCGTGAGCCTGCGGGCTTCGACTCTCGCGACTGTCACGATGATTGACGGGTTGACTGCGAATGATGTGGCACTGAGCGCGAGCGAACTTCCTTACTATACAACCGGCAAGGGAACCAGTTTCTCGGCCCCGCAGGTCGCGGGCACGATTGCCTTGATGCTGGAAGCGAATCCAAACCTGACGCCCGCCCAAGTGCGAGACATCCTGCAACGCTCGGCCACGCCTTTGCCGCCGTATTACATGTATGAGGTTGGGGCGGGGATGCTGAACGCGCAGGCCGCGGTTCTGGAAGCCGCGTTCCCGCAGAGGCATTTCGGCGCGTGGCGCGGAACCGCATATCAAGGCCAAGTCGCTTTCACGAGTTCATCGCAGACCTTCAACGGAAGTGCCACGCCTGGCTCGTCTAGCGATACGTTGCTCAATGTGCCGGCGAATACTCTGCTCGGGTCAATCCAGGTAGCCTGGGGCGATCTACTTAACGCTAATAATTTGACCATGACAGTCCTCGATCCCCGCGGCACATCACAAGCTGTTGGAGATTCATTGAATGCGCCGGGCCTGACGGGACGACGCCAACGCGCGATCATCAAGAATCCGGGTAGCGGCGCGTGGAAAGCGCGCGTCGAGACTGCCACGGGTTCGGGGGCATCAAGTAACACGGTACTGTCGAACAACCCGGTCTGGTCACAGAGCTATACAGGAATTTTTAGAAGCGTATCCGCTGGATATCCCTCACTGACTGATCTCGCCGGTCTCGACTCCACCTCGATTGTGGAGATGAACCAGAGCTTCAGATTTCTCTTGCTGTCACCGGTGGGGACGCATTTTCGTCCGGCGTTTGGTGTAACCAGAGCGTCGCTGGCGTCAGCTTTAGTGCAGGGAGCACGCGTGCCGCAGTACTTGCCCGCGCAATCGAGCTACACCGACGTACGCGACCGGGCGACCATGGTCTTCGTTGAAAGCGCCCAGGCGTCGCCAAACGGCGCGCTGTTCCCCGGTATTGCGGCTGGCGGGCCTTTCCAATCGGACACGACGGTCGACAGGCTGACTGCCGCAGTCGCGCTGGTACGCGCCGCAGGTTTGCGCCAGCAGGCAGAGACAGGAAATTACTCGCTGACCTATGTTGACGCCGCGTCGATTCCTGCTTCCTTAAGAGGTTATGTGGCGGTGGCGGTACAGAATGGCCTGATCAAGAGCAGCAACACGTACTTCAATCCGCAAGGAAGTTTCATTCGATTGGATCTGGCGCATGCGCTAACCCAGATCTCAGCGCTGGCGACGCGATAGCTTCACTTCTTTACCAACTGCCCGTAATACACTTCCGTTTCGTAATCGAAATCGACGGTGCCGTCCTTTTTGTTGGCTTCGAAGACCGCCTGTAACTCATCAATCATCTGATCAAACTTCGGATCGGTTTGTTCGGGAGCATAAGACGCTGAAAGCAGACGCCCTTTCAAGCCTTCAAAGTCGAAAACTTGTTTGAAGTCAAAGCGCGCTTGCCCGCATTTCCCTGGCGAAAAGAAGGTTTCGATATCGCAGGCTTCGATCTCGCGGCTGACCTCCCGGTAATCAGTCCCATAACTCAGCAAAAGTTCCTGATAACCGCGCACCAGGGCGCTCGCTTCGACGCGGAACCCGTTCCACACGAGCACCAGCCATCCGCCTGGCTTCAGGATTCGGGTGAACTCGATCTTTGTTTTTCGTCGATCGAACCAATGAAACGCCTGACCAGCGACAATTAGATCAATTGATTCGTCCGGGAGCGTGGTCGCTTCAGCAGTCGCATTCACGCTGGAGAATTTTGGATACTCTGTGAGCAGTCGTTCGCCTGCTGAGCGCATTTCCGCGTTTGGCTCAACGCCAATGACCCGGTTTCCATGCTTCAGAAATATTTCAGTCATGAACCCGGTCCCTGAACCGACGTCGGCAATCAGAGCCTCCGGCGTCAAACCACATTCAGACTCAAGCAAGGGAATAATCGCAGCAGGATAACGCGGCCGATACTTCAGATAATTCTCGACCCGGTTTGAAAAACGTTTGGTTGGATCCAGCACGGATGAGTTGACGTTTACAGGATTGATTTAGTTTCACGATTATTTATCGCAAACTTTACTTGAACCTATTGCTGTCAACGTTTAGTATCGGCGCGTTTTGCGTTTGAAGAAGATCAAGATAGTTTCAATCGCTAATGAAACATTCGGACAACAGTTCTGAGGGTCACAGAGCGGCGCTGTTTGCGGGTTTTCTCGGTTGGACGCTGGATGCGTTCGATTTCTTCCTCGTCGTCATGGCGCTGACGGCGATTGCCGCAGACTTTCACAAGACAGACAAAGATATTGCTTTCGCCATCACGCTCACGCTCGCTTTTAGGCCGGTGGGTGCGTTCATCTTCGGTCTGCTCGCTGATCGTTATGGCCGCCGGCTGCCACTGATAATCGATCTGATTTTCTTTTCCGTCGTCGAGGTCCTGTCCGGCCTCGCGCCGAACTTCACCACCTTCCTCATTCTGCGCGCCCTCTTTGGCATTGGGATGGGCGGTGAATGGGGTGTCGGGGCTTCGCTCGCGATGGAAAAGGTGCCACCGAGATTGCGAGGCGTTCTGTCTGGTTTGCTTCAGGAAGGATATGCGGCCGGATATCTGCTCGCCGCGATTTGCTACTTCGTCGTTTTTCCGCGTTGGGGTTGGCGTCCGATGTTTTTTATTGGGGGATTGCCGGCCCTGTTGGCTATTTTCGTGCGTTTGCGAGTCAAGGAATCCGAGGTTTGGGAAAAGACACGTCACGAAACCTGGAGCCAACTGGGCCGAGCGATTGCCTCACACTGGCGGCTGTTCATTTATCTCGTATTGCTGATGATGATGATGAACTTCGTCTCGCACGGCACTCAGGACATGTACCCGACCCTGTTGAAACGAGCCTGGCATTTCAGTCCTCAGAAAGTTGCGGTGATCACTGCCTGTACCATGATTGGGGCAATTGCCGGTGGAATGTTGTTTGGCTTTTTGTCGGATCGCTTTGGTCGCCGGCGATCGATGATCGCGGCGCTGTCATGCGCAATTCTTATAATTCCGCTGTGGTCTCTTTCGCCTGCGCTGGGGCTCTTATTGATTGGCGGTTTCATGATGCAATTCATGGTACAAGGTGCCTGGGGAGTAATCCCCGCACACCTGTCTGAACTTTCGCCTGACTCAGTGCGCGGCTTCCTGCCTGGATTCGCTTATCAATGTGGCGTAGCCCTCGCTGGCTTAGTTGGTTACTTGCAGGCAATCTTTGCCGCGAGGACAAGTTATCCGACCACTATGGCGCTAACGAGTCTGACAGTATTCGTGGGAGCGATAGTAATCACCGCAGTGGGACGTGAGCGTCGCGGTATTCGCTTTGGCGAATCGGTTGATATCAGCGAATAATTTTTCAATCTAACTAAATCAGAAGAGTATGGCTGGTTATTCAGGAACACCGCTACTTAAGAAGTTAGGAATAAAGTCCGGTTTTGATGTTGCTTTTGTTAATGCCCCGGAGAATTTCGTAAAGCAGCTTGATTTACCGTCTGACCTCAACGTTCGATCCCTTTCTAAAGCCCGAGATCTCGATTTCATCCTGGTCTTTGCGACGAGTCAAAGAATTCTCGCTACTGCATTCGCGCAGTACTCGCTCAAAATAAAACCAAACGGAATGTTTTGGGTGTCGTGGCCAAAGAAAACATCGGGTGTGAAGACAGACCTCACGGAAAATGTCGTGCGCGATATTGGTTTGGCCGCCGGCCTGGTAGACGTGAAGGTTTGTGCGATCGATGAGGTTTGGTCGGGCTTGAAATTTGTCTATCGATTGAAAGATCGCGCGGCGCCAGCCTCTCGCTAACTCTTCGGCAAAGTCGGCCTGCCACTTTTCCACAGAATCTGTTGAAAAGCTGTGGATAAAACTCTGGCGCGAATGATAACTCGTTCTGCCAATGGCACTTTCGCGGATGTGCACAGCCCTGTGGCATTCACAGAAGTGCGTAATGCGATTTGATCCAAACGCGCGCCCGCGAGAGCAAGACGTCATGACCACCCATCGCTTGGACTATGGATCAAGCGCGGAGGTAGTTGCCCTATGTTGGTGCGTGTTGTTTTTCTCCTCAGCAAGCACCACCTATGAAATCACACGAACCCCGCACGAAAAGACGTTCGGGTGGGTTAGTGGATTGGCTTACCTGGCATGTAATTCTCAAAATGGGCACGCCAGCGCGGGATGTCGTGATGCGTGATATGAATTTATGATGAGACGATTGGTTTCAGGAACACCATCTGCAAAAAATTGCGGAGCGTAACTTTCAAAAGCAATGTCGCGTGCGTTAGGATCCCAAACACAATCAACTAATAGTTGGACCATTAGGTTGGGCCTATCAGTTGTTGCGCCCAACTATAGGCGAACGCTTTATGGATAAACCTGAGGCACGCATTTTCATTGATCGATCTTTCATCAACGTGATCGCATTGCGCGCGCAAACGATCTCTTTCGCAAGTTGCTATCATTGATCTCGGTGCGCGTAATCGTTTCTCTTTACAGATGTTGCGAAACAATTTTTTTTCATCACGCAAGTTCGCGCTCGAAAATGATCTTCGATTGTGGTTGGACCACCGCGCACGCCGAAACAGGTTGCAAAAAACTTCTCGATAAATATAATGCCGATCCCTTGTTGTTGAGAGTAAGCGAGTGACAGGTTGACGAAAAAATCAGTTGAGCACGAATGCAATCATCTTCCCTCGCAAGTATCGTCAGCAGTTCCAGCGAACACCTCGACACGCCTCGTAGTTATTCCGCAGGCGTTGACAGTTAGGGCGTCGTCACACAAGAGCAAGTGGCGGCAATCGATGGCGGATTGTTCCGGCACAACCGCGGAACGCAATCGCCAACACCAGTCATATAGGGTTTAAGCGATCAGGGGAAAAAGCAGCTTTCGGTTTTTGCTGCGAAGGCATTTTATTCTTCAGAAATCATATTTTTCATTTTTTCTTTGGGAGACGAACGTGACGTTACTGGCAGAAGTTAGTGAGATCGAATTGAAAAGATGTCCGCGATGCGAAGAGTCCTTGCCACTCTCTGAATTCGGAGTTTGCCGCGCCCGTAAAGATGGTTTGAATCTTTACTGCAAGCGCTGTATTCGCCAGAAAATATCGCTGAGCCGCCAGGCTTTGCGCGAATACAAAAAAGCCAGAGGCAAACACGGCAGCACAATAAGTTCAGACAGTTCGCGACTGACCCTGGACACTAAGACGTCGCTTAATTCACGTCGCATTGCGCGAATGCTGCGCAAACTCTCGCCTGCCGACCGCGTGAGAGAAGCCATCCGGTGCGGCGCGCACACCCAGAAAGAGATTGCCCAGGTAACGAAACTCCCTAAAGACGAAGTTTGTGACGCGCTGGCCAATCTTTTGCTCTGGACACATGAAATCCGTACCCAAATCGTCCGCCATCAACGCATGTATTTTGTTAACGAAGAGATCGAGTTGTTAGCTAAGGCGCAGGCCGGGGGGATTAAGCGAAATCGCAGCCTGAATCCTTCGTTTAGTTCAGTGGGCGTTTTGATGCCGGGACGAAAACCGTCGGCAAAAGGGAAGAAGCGAACGGTGAAAGCCGCCGCGAAGACAAAGAGCGCTTAACACGGCGGCCGGTAGGTTTGAGTAGTCAGCGATGCGCGCTATTCATTGAAAGCCGCGAGAACTTCGTCGGCGTGCTCCTCAGGCTTAACCTTGCCGAAGATCTTCTTAATCTTTCCCTTCTCATCAATCAAAAACGTCATGCGATGATTGCCCATGTAGGTGCGTCCCATGAACTTCTTTTCGCCGTAGGTTCCATAAGCGTCCGAGAGTTT
>DASWQK010000527.1:0-4581 GCA_036403735.1 Pyrinomonadaceae bacterium | reverse complement strand
TCACGTAGTCTCGTGCAAACCAATCGATCGTCGACTGTGTCTCAGATTAACCGATGGCTCTGAACTGATCACGAGTCGCAGTGGCTCCCGTCATCTTCGGGAGCTGTTCGTGTGATCAGAGACGAACCTGTTAAGTGAAGGTCGCGGATTGATTGTTAGAAAAGCCGCTATTGAACAGAAGCAATAACTCGCGAGAAGCTGACGGTGGAAAAAGTGTTTGCGATGCATGCGGCTGTGACGGACTGGTCACAAATTCAAGCGGCCATAAAAAAGCTTCACGATACCTGACGCTTCTTTGAGTTAACTCTTAGCGACAACAGCTTCGCTAGAACATCCCGAGTTGAATCACTGCGCGGCGCGTGACCCTCGCGCAATAGCTTGACGATCCTGGGTACCATCGGGTCGCGTTGCCAGAGCCCGGACGTCATTTGTTCGTGAGACAGCGGCTGATTTCTTGCATCGCCGACTGAGTCTCAGATGATGAAAACGCAGTAAAGCCAAATAACAGGCCGGGAGGGCAAGGCGTCAAGGCGTACTCTGATAACGGAGGCACGTCGATTCCTTTATCGCTCAATCGGCTTGAAACCGCACTGTCATCGGCATCAGCCGGTAACCAGCCCATCGCATCCATGCCGGTCTCGATCGTTGGGAATGTCAAAAACCCGGAAAGATATTTCTGTGCCTCGCAGAGAAAACCGTCAAGTCGCTCCTTATAAAGTTTTCGCATGCGGCGCACATGGGTGGCAAATAAACCTTGCTCTAGAAAAACTGCGGTAGTCGCCTGATCGATTGCGGATGACGAGCCATCGTGAATTTCCTTTGCCTTGCGGAAAACGTCCACCAGGTGATCAGGCACAACGAGGTATCCAAGCCGCAAGGAAGCGAAAAGGACTTTGCTAAACGATCCCACATAAATCACGCGCTCACCAGAAGCCAACCCTTGCAGGCTCGGCACGGGCCGGCCCACATAGCGAAACTCTGAGTCGTAGTCATCCTCTATCAGCCACGCGCCAGTCTTACGAGTAAATTCCATTACGGCAAGTCGCCTCGGAAGGGTCATGGTAGTTCCAAGCGGGAACTGCCGCGAAGGTGTGGTGTAAATAAGACGAGGTTGCCGACCGTGGCGCAAGGACGGAATCGTCAAACCTTCGTCATCGGTCGGGATCGGAACAAGATTGGCTCCGGCTCGAAGCAAGGCAGCCTTGGCGCCGAGATAACCTGGATCCTCAATCCAAACCGGACCACCGCGATCGAGCAACGTCGTGCCTATCAGCGACGGCGCTTGCTGAGCCCCGGATGTGATGAGGATCTGATCCATATGGCAGCGAACACCGCGCGCGTCACGCAAGTAGATCAACAACGCGCGTCGAAGTCGAGGTGAGCCCGCCGCATTAGCTTCCAACAGGAGCTCCTTTGATTGAAGTGTCAAAGCGTGTCAGCGAGCTCGGTTCCAGGCTCGTATGGGAAAGTGGTCGATAGCAGGCTGGCAGGGACGAAATGGTCTAACTTTTGAGGTTGGATAGTCCGGACTAATGCGGGCCGTGGAGAATCGCTGCGCCCGGCGTGAACTTCTCGGCGCGGCGCTCGATTTGATGATCAACGAGGTTTGTGAGCGCTGTTCAGTCTGTTTGAGATCCAGGTCCGCAACGTATATGCCCGATCCGACGTGACTCTCGAGATATCCTTCAGCAACCAACTGATCGAACGCATAAATAATCGTGTTCCGCGATACTCCGAGGTGAGTGACCAGATCGCGAGTTGAAGGCAGACGAACGCCAGCCGTTAATTACGATCGTGACCGCTATCATATTGACCATTCTGTCCATACTGGTTAATATGGCCTTATGAAAAAGCGGGCGGCATTTAAGAGAGCATCGAAGGGGCCGCATTCACTTAAGGTAAGTGTTGGGGCGCGGGCCTCTTATACGGCAACCGAAGCCAAACACGAGTTCGGGCGGGTATTGGAACAGGCGATCCATGGCGCAACGGTTGTCATTACCAAGCACGACGCGCCTCGCGCCGTCTTGATCTCGATGGACCAGTTCAAAGCACTTCAGGACGCTCCTCAGGTAAAACTGGACACGTTAAGCGAGCAGTTCGACGAGCTGCTTGATCGTATGCAAACACGCCAAGCGCGACGAGGAATGTCGGTCGCCTTTAATGCATCCCCAAAACAGTTGGGAAAAGCCGCAGTAGTCTCTGCTCGCAAGCGTGGTTAAGCAGACTCCACGCATCTATGTCCTCGCCGGAACGAACGGCGCCGGTAAGAGTAGCATCGCCGGCGCAATGCTTATCGAACAAGGCGTCGAATACTTCAACCCTGACGCAGCCGCAGCTCTCATTGCCGAAGCTAACCCTGGCATCACGCTGGAGGATGCGCAAAGTGCTGCTTGGTATGAAGGTCGGCGTTTGTTAGAACGGGCGATTGCCGAGCGCCTTCAATTTGCGTTCGAAACGACGTTGGGTGGAACGACGATCACCGAGCTGTTGGAAAGAGCGATCGCTTCAGGGATTGAGGTGCGCATTTGGTATGTTGGTCTAGACAGCGTCGAACGTCATATTGCGCGCGTTCGCGCTCGGGTCGAGGCAGGTGGACACGACATTCCGGAGGAGAGGATTCGCGAACGATACATCCGCAGCCGGTTGAATTTGATCCGACTCATGCCGAAGCTTACCGAACTTCGCGTGTACGACAACAGCAAGGAGGCTGATCCTCGTACAACCGCTAGTCTGTCGCCAAGGTTGCTTGTGCATCTTGATCGAGGCCGGTTGGCAAGTGTGTGCGAACTTGCTGCGATACCCGACTGGGCAAAACCGGTGGTGCTTACGGCTTTGAAAATATCCGCTGGATAGTAGTTGCTGACTAAATTAGAAATGAGACATCGTCCCCCAAACGTCCCCCAGCGGCACGCAAATCAGGCAATGCATGCACGGTATGCAGTGCATGCACGCACATTTTTTCTCAGCGATTTTGTAACTATTGAAAATAAAGGATCGAAAATTTAGATTCCCAAGCTGGCGGTGCGGGTTCGATTCCGTCGCCCGCTCCAAATTTACTGAGTAAATTTCGCTCTCAATTTCCAAACGTTAGAACCGTCT
Source organism: Pyrinomonadaceae bacterium (assembly GCA_036403735.1). Classification (GTDB taxonomy): domain Bacteria; phylum Acidobacteriota; class Blastocatellia; order Pyrinomonadales; family Pyrinomonadaceae; genus UBA11740. Next base: position 1,482 of record DASWQK010000527.1, on the reverse strand, counting down.
CGCAAAACGTCCCGCAAGGGCTTTCGATTCTTGCTTCCGGCAGAGGTCAGCCTCTAGGCGTGACACTTCGAATGCTTTCTTACAGGCGTCTCAGTTAGGTTGGGATCTCGCGCAAACCGTACGCGGTTAAGATAATGGCGTTGCGTTAAGACAAAGCGACGAAACCGATACCCCGGGAACGCCAACCCTATAAAACTCGCTTGTGTCTTCTCAAGCACTCATTTGCCATACTGATTGCAGAAAAGGCCGCCGGAGAAATTTCTGGCGAGCTCTTAGGTCGATGTGGCTCCCCACACTGGACACTCTTCGCAACTCTTGTCTGGTACCAATAGCAGAGTGGCGAGCACTTCTTGAAATCCCCCACAATCGGACTTTCGAAATGTCAATTTGAGGACGGAGGTTTCTTTGAGATACCTCTCATTGTTGTAATTAGTCTGTGCAACTTACCCCACTTTCTTTATGTTCCTTCGGCCTCCCCGATCTATCTTGCCCCGCTGCGGCGCAAATCGCGCATGACGCTTATCGAAGCGGTGCCGTCCTTTCGGTTTTCTCGTCTGCTCGTAGACCTCCCGGATGGCATTGATTACAGTCCCAGGCTCGTCGAACTGGATGTACTCCGAGCTGTGGTGGGCGAATATCTGTTTGGCATTCGACGAGAGCTTGAGCCAGCGAGCTTGCGCCCGCGTAATCTCCTGCTCATATTTCAAATGGTCCGCTGTATCCGCTGGCTTCGTCTGCAGGTGGCCAACGCCGTGGTTGCCGCTGGTGAGCACGCGAATGGGCCGCGAGCCAAATGAGCGCCGATGCTGCTGCAAATAGGTTTCGTCCCGCTCCATCTGTTCCATCTCGGAAAGATAAGCGTCGTACATCGCGACTTTGGTTTCCGCAAACTCCAACAGCCTGACATTCAATTCAGGGGACCATGCCGCCTCAGGCAAACCGCGAAAAAATTGTTGGGCGCAAGTGCGCTGCGGCTGGCCGGAACGTGACCTCAACATCGGCAAAGGCTTGTCTTCAACTATGGCGTTGAGACAGTCGCGTAACTGAGAGATGATTCCGATGCGCCCGCGACGATCCTCTTCCTGCATTGCCTGCGGTTCAACGTCCGTGGGATCGGCTTCAACCAGCACCAGCCCCGCAACTTCGCCGATGTACAGGTCCGCAAACGTGCGCACGTTATCGCCACCGAAAGCGTGCCCAACCAAAATATAAGGACCGGCGATGCCCGCACGCTTCAGCGCAGTATGTAGCTCCTCGGCGATGCGCACGCTCGTGCGCGGCACGGGACCCGGATCGCTAAAGCCTGCCCCGGCACGATCGTAGCTGCAGGCACGAGTCCACTTTGCGATCTGTGGCTGCACGGTTGACCATGAAGGCGCCCAGTCTTCCCATCCGGAATCGAAGACCACTGTGGGCGAGCCGCTGCCCATGCAGTAAAGATTTAGCCGAAATCCACCAGCGTCAACGAGCTGGCCGGGTTGC
>DASWQK010000526.1:0-6003 GCA_036403735.1 Pyrinomonadaceae bacterium | reverse complement strand
TCTATGGAGCGCTGGGCGATAAGGATCAGGCATTTGAGATGCTCAACAAGGCTTACGATGAGCACGATATGCGACTGGTAAGTTTAAAGGTCGATCCGTCGCTTGACGATTTGCGCGACGACGCGCGATTCGCGGAAATTGTTCGACGCGTGGGTTTACCGATTAAAGCGTAGAACTTCTAAAACCTTACGTGCTCTTCAGGCGCGCCCTTCTTGCAATCACCGCAGGCATCGGCTGAGTCATAGTACTTCTCGTCGAATTCCACCAAAGACTTTATCGGCACACCGGCGATCGAATCCGGTGCTGAGGTGAAGCGGACAATCGCACCGCAACCGATAATCGGCGCCCCCAGGGCGCGCACCAGCTCGACAGTTTCTTCGATTGCGTGACCGCTGCGAATGATGTCATCGACAATGATGCAGGGATTAATCTCGCCCTGATTCACGTACTGGCGAAAAGCGCGTTTGCCGTTTTCCTGCTCGGCCCAATAAATCTGTTCGGCATTGAGGGCGTCGCGGACTCCGAAAGCGACTGGAATACCGCCTGAGGCAGGGCTGATGATGGAGATCTTTGGCAATTGACTGGCGATGTCCCGTTCGACTCGAAATTTGCGGCTGAGCGCCACTGCCAGGACTCGCGCCGTGTCGTAATAGCGAAACGCGAGCGGCATCTGAAAATAATGCGCGGTATGTTTGCCGTTCGGATATACGAAATGACCCTCACGAAACGCGGCGGTGCGGGTCAGGATCTTCATGATCTCTTCAGATGACGGAATCAATTGCACGCCTTGTGCTTGCATAAAAGTCTCCTTAAAGGAAGTGACGCATGATGAGTCATGAGTAATGGGTCAAAACATCAATCTCGTACTACTCATCACTCATCACTCATTACTCATCACTTTCGTTTTCGCCGCGTAGCATAACACCATTGTCACGACTTTTCATTGAGCGACATCGCTCTTTCAATCAATCGCCGTTGATCATTTGAGATATCCGCCGGCAGTTGATCCAGCGCGAACCACTGCGCGGTCTTGATCTCGAAACTCGATGGTTTGGGATCGCCGATCACCCGTGCGCGGAAATAGATCTCGACCTGCTTCAGCTTACCCAGCGTCCTGCAAAAGACCATTTTCACATCTTCGATCTCAATATCAATCTCTTCGCGCAATTCCCGGCGCAGAGCTGCTTCGGGATTTTCAGACTTGTTTATGAACCCGCCGGGAACTCCCCATCCTTCATCTGCGCGGAACACGTGTTCGAGCAGAAGAATGCGATCGTTATCGTCGAAAAGCATTGCGGCGACGGTTACGGTGAAGCGACGCTGGCCAAATCGCGAGAGATGGCGACGCATGGTCGCGGGTAACCGACGCCAAATTGCACCCATAAAAGTCCAGAACATCTCAAGCGAGCATACCACGCTCGCTGGCACGAGTTGACAGTCTGTGCCCGACGACGACAGGGGGGAACTTCGATCCCATCGGCGCGTGAAAAACTTTGATCATGTCCGCGCTCGCCATAAATTGAGACGGCGTCTGCTCGCGGTAGTTACCGGGCTGATAATTCTCTGCACGCTGATATCCATCATTCTGAAGGAAATATTTCGACGTCGTTAAGCCGCACGACATTGACGTTAACGCGCTGACTCTTTAAGATTCCCGACGGATTCCTTCAAAGACAATGTCTGCAAACGCCGCCGAAGTCATCTCAGCATCGGGCCCGCCGCCGTCAGTGCCTAAGCGCATCACTAATGCGCAGACTGTCTGCAACGAGCGAAACGAAAAGAACAAACTCTGTAATGGTCATCTGAAGCAGTTGAAAACTGCCGGAGAATCGGCCGAGGTGCACTTGCGTGGCGATGACGTGTTGTTCAAGTGCCACATCTGCGGAACCTTGTATATGGGGCCGCCGCTGGGCCATGTGCGCGACCCGGACAAACAAAAACGTTTTGTCGAAGCTGAACTCTCCGCGCTCTTGCAAGCGGCCGGCGGTACGCTGCCGGTGATCAAGAAAAATGAGAAGGGCGTGTATGTGATGGTCGAACCGGCGGGGACCGAACCTGCACACGCGGTTCGACCCGCAGCCGCGATTCCGAAGCCGGCCACGCCGCCGGCCGTCGTTCAGAAACCTTCTGCCACTGCCGCGCAGGCAACCGCCGTCGCAGAGCAGGCGATGACTCCGCCGGCGAAAGCCGCGGCTGAGCCGAACCGTCAATTGAATCGACGCTCAACCTACGCGGGCGTCGTTGACGTTGGTCCAGTAGCCGGTGAAACGAAAGAACAAAAGATCGCGCGCTTGCAAAAAGTCGTTGCCGGCGCCAAGCAACGCTCAGAAGAAGGTGGCGCGGATCATGCAACCGTCACCGTGGTTGATTCTTCTCCGAGCGCCGATGCGCACCGGCCCGCCGCGGAAGCACAAGCCGCGACCGGCGCAGCTTCGGCGGCGCCGTTGAGCGAAGCGGCCGCAACTGCTTCACCCGTCGCGGGCGCTGAGACTCCGGCGGACCTGGCGCCGGACAGTGTGGCAGCGACGACGACGCCCACGCCAACTACTTCGCACACTGCGGCTGGAGAGCCGAATCGATCTTTATTCAAGCGATCCACCTATGCCGGTGTGGTTGATACCGGTCCGGTGGCGGGCGAAACACATGAGCAAAAGATCGCGCGGTTGACGGCGGTCGCCGCCGGCGCCAAGCAGCGCGCCGAAGAATCAGGTTAAAATAGAATCGCATGGACAGTCATTTCCAAGGCGTGCTCAGTCGAGCGACTCTTCAAATGCGGCGGCAGAGCCGCACTTTTTTTGTTTACTTGTTTGTCATTTTTCTGGTCGTGACCTTCTTCGCTTGCAACGCCAGTGTGCGGCGGAGTGGAATCCCTGCGGGCGCGCAAACGGCCCTGGACATCGCGATAGAAGACATTGACGCGGGCCGGTACGATAAACTCTATCAGGAGGCGTCAGATGAATGGCGGGCGCAATCTTCGGTAGAAGATTCGAAAGCAACGTTTCAAAAGCTGCGCGACAGATTGGGGAACGCGCGTACGCGCACGCAGGAAACCGCGCGCGAAGAGCAGACCTCAACCGGACCAGTTGCCGGCCACTCGGTTACGGTGATTTATCAGACAACGTTTGATCGCGGCGAAGGAATAGAGACGTTCACGCTGGTTGATCGCAGTGGACGTTGGGCGCTGGCGAAGTATTATGTGAGTTCGAGTGGACTGAAATAATCATCCACAGATTACGCAGATTACACAGATAGAAAACATCGGCCACAAAAAGGCGCAAAAAGCACAAAGTGAAAGCAAGAACAACGGCAAAATGTTCAATGAGGTCGATCCTGCATCAGAGATTTATTTTTGAGCCTTTTGTGCTTTTTCGTGGCTAATTTCTTTTGTTGAATCTGTGTAATCTGTGGATAAAATCTGATTATGATCGATCGCTACACACTGCCCGAGATGGGCGCGCTTTGGTCTGAAGAGACCAAATTCCAGAAATGGCTGGACGTGGAGATCGCGGTGTGCGAAGTGCACGCTGAGATGGGCACGATTCCGCGCGACGCGCTGGAACAAATCAAAAGCCGCGCAAAGTTTTCCGTCGCCCGCATTAATGAAATCGAAAAGACGACGGATCACGATGTCATCGCCTTCACCACGAACCTTGCGGAGTCGATCGGCGAGGCGGCCCGCTTTGTGCATTACGGCCTCACTTCATCAGACGTGGTCGATACGGCGAACGCGCTGTTGTTGCGCGACGCGTGCGACCTTCTGCTCAAGAAAATCGATCCGTTGCTCGACGTGCTGAAACGGCGGGCGATGGAATTCGAGCACACCCCGCAGATTGGACGCACGCATGGAATTCACGCCGAGCCTACATCCTTCGGTTTGACGTTCGCGCTCTGGTACGACGAGATGCGCCGCAATCGCGAACGCTTGATGAAAGCGCGCGAAACAGTTGCGGTCGGGAAGATCAGCGGCGCAGTCGGCGCGTTTGCTCATCTTGATCCGCAAGTGGAAGAAAAGGTTTGTGCTCGTTTGGGATTAAAGGCCGCGCCGGTCTCGACTCAGATTATTCAGCGCGATAACTACGCTGAGTATCTGTGCACGCTGGCAATCGTCGCCTCATCGCTCGATAAGTTCGCTCTGCAAATTCGTCACTGGCAACGGACGGAGGTTCGCGAGGCGCAGGAAAAATTCAAAGTCGGCCAGAAGGGATCGAGCGCGATGCCGCACAAGCGCAACCCAATCCTTTCCGAGAGAATCTGCGGCATGGCGCGCGTGGTGCGCGCGAACAGCATCGTTGGGTTGGAAAACGTGGCGCTCTGGCACGAGCGCGACATCTCGCACTCATCCGCTGAGCGGGTGGTCTTGCCGGATTCGAGCATCGCCACCGACTACATGCTGCAAAAGATGACTTCGCTCATCGACGGTCTTGTCGTTTATCCCGAGCGAATGCTCGAAAATCTTAATGCCACGCATGGATCAATTTTCAGCGGTCAGTTGCTTTTGGCTTTGACGAAGGCAGGCGCGTCGCGCGAAGACGCTTATGAATGGGTGCAGCGCAGTGCAATGAAAGCCTGGGACGAAGGCAAGGATCTTAAGACGCTCGTCTCGGCCGACAAAGAAATCACGGCACGCTTGTCAGCAGAAGAGATCGGTCGAGTCTTCTCGCTCGACACGTATCTTAGACACGTCGATCAAATTTTTATGAGGGTGTTCGGGTGAGGGGTCGTTGACTGGAGCGCAAGCGTCTCGCTTGCAAACACTAAAATCCTTCTAGCTTAGGATGGCAAGCGGGACGCTTGCGCTCCAGTCCATTCGCAGGCGGTTCTGACGATTATTTATTCGCGAAGTTCGAAGCGATATTTCCGATTATTGGCAGCTTGAACTCAGCTCCCCCATAAGACTTCACGGCCGCCATAATCAATCCGGCGATATAGGCGATAATCACCACCAGCCAGATCAGTCCGAATAGCATGCCGACCAGTCCGCCGGCGGCGCCGCTATTGGTGGCGGCGCTCGCGGCCGCGCCGGCAATCAGCAGGATGAATCCAAGGATCCAGACCACAATTGCTACCAGAATAAAAGCGACATGCAGCAGAATCGATTGCAGCGCGTGAAACTTCACAAAGCGATTCTCTTTTTCCATGATGAGGCAGATGATCGCGATGATGCCGATGGGGTAACCCAGCGCGGCGGCCAGATTTCCGTCAAGGCCTAGAGCAGACTTGCCTGTGTCCATTTACAGTTTCCTCCTGTCGGGTCCGAAAGATTATTTGTTAACAGTTTTCCAGGCGAACTCGCCGACGATCGGCAGCTTGTACCACTGCCCTCCGTAGGCTTTGATTCCACCCATGATCCAGAGTGCCAGAAAGATCAGCAGTAGAATAAACCGCAGCCCGAGAATCAAAATCCAGGCTAACCAGGCCAGGTCAAATGCGTTCAGCGCCAGCGAGAGAATCAGTCCCAGAATGCCAATCACTAAACCTACAGCAATCTGCAAAGCCGCCAGGAACAACGACTGCACCGCATGAAACTTCACGAATCGATTCTCTTTTTCGGTGATCACAAAGACGATCGACAGGACCAGGCCGAGACAACAGACGAAGTTCAGGATGTAACAAAGCATGGCCCCAAGGTTCGAATCGAGGTTCATGAAACTTGTCTTGCCGCCCGGCGCGCCCGATGGCGGGGCACTCTCTGTATATGGAGAAGACATTTGCCGTACTCTTTCTTTCTTAAGAAAATTGAAAAGCGGTCGCTACGATGGCGGAGATAGTATGATATCGGCTACTGCTTGCGCAATGTTTTAGCGTAATATCTTCCGTTCAAACGGCGTCCGCGGAGCAGTTAGGCGAGATATCCCATGAAAGCGAAAGTTTACGTAACCTTAAAGCCGAGCGTCCTCGATCCACAGGGGAAGGCGATTAAGCACTCGGTTCAACTGCTGGGCTTTGACAGCGTCAGCGATATTCGGCAGGGCAAATACTTCGAAATCGCGATGAACGGCTCGG
>DASWQK010000525.1:0-1508 GCA_036403735.1 Pyrinomonadaceae bacterium | reverse complement strand
ACGACTCCGCTCTTCAATTCCGCTAGAGCAGCGAAAGCTTCCCGTCGATCCGATGGGATGAAAACTCCTTTTCCGGCTGCGAGCCCGTCAGCCTTTATCACCAGGCTCGAGTCTTGATCGCCAAACTCGCCGGAGTTCATCACAGCTGCGGCTTCGTCGATGGATGTCGCCACGCGATAGCGCGCGGTTGGAATTGAATGACGCGCCATAAAATCCTTGGCGAAAGCTTTGCTTGATTCCAAACGCGCCGCTTTACTTCGTGGGCCGACAACTTTCAGTCCGCGGCCTTCGAATGTGTCTACCAGTCCGGCAGCGAGGGGCGCCTCTGGTCCAACCATCGTCAAATCAATTTTCGACGCCTCAGCAAATGATGCCAGCGCGGCGCCATCGTTAACGTTGATCGATACGCATTCCGCGATCTGCGCGATGCCTGCGTTACCCGGCGCGCAAAACAGCTGCAAGCGCTCGCTCGACGTGCGCTGCAACGCCCAACAAATCGCGTGTTCTCTGCCACCTGATCCGATCACTAGAATCTTCATGTTTTTCTTAGAAACGCGAAGAGCGGTGAGCGGTTGCGATCACACACTCCACGCCGGGTCCACAACTCAAATCTTTTCCGGCAAAAATGCTTGACAGCGCGGGATCATAGTCATATAAGTGCACCCGCTGTGGCCGCCGTCAGGTTCACTTCGGGCGGCGCTAGTTTAAATTTTTCGCGGCCTCCTCGTACAGCTTCGAGACCAGCACCTGCAATCGGGGCTTTCTGCCCCCAACATCGTCAGAGCGTCTGGAGGAGAACCAATGTCAGGTGATCAAGCCGATCAAGTTGGTATTGAACAGGCGTCTGAATATCAAGATCGATCAATCAATTGCGTCGATTGCGGAGGAGCCTTCATCTGGACAGTCGGGGAGCAGGTCTTCTTTCACGATAAGGGTTTGCAGAACGAGCCCAAGCGGTGCAAGCCGTGTAAACAAGCGAAGAACGATCGGTTGGCAGCAATCTCACTGGCGCAATCGGCGGGCGTCAAACAACGAATTGAAGTCACGGTCATGTGCGCCCAGTGCCACGAAGAAACGACGGTGCCTTTTTATCCTTCACAGGGACGACCGGTTTATTGCCGCGCATGCTTCATCGCTTCGCGCGCGATGACCGCCAGCGCCTGACGCGCTACTGCTCCAAATGGTAAGGGACATTCGTCACCACTACACCCTTCTTAAAAAGCAACGCCCCCTTCAAGAACAGCGTATTCTGATTGTGCAAAAGGTTCTGCCACCACTTCGCGGGAACGAACTCCGGCAACACCACTGTAATTAATACATTGGGAGATCCTCGTCGCACCCGATCCACATAGTTGAAGATTGGGCGGGCCAGCGAACGATAGGGCGAAGCGACGACTACCAGATTGACGCCGGAACCCCACTGATCCCACTTCTCTCGCAACCTACGCGTTTGTTCATCGTCAAGATTCACATACACCGCAGTCACGTGATGCGGAGCAATCGACTTT
>DASWQK010000524.1:0-7245 GCA_036403735.1 Pyrinomonadaceae bacterium | reverse complement strand
CAAGGGCCGAGTCTCGCTCGGCGCTAACAAGAGTGACCTTGTGAAAGGCGGAAAGAAAGTCACCTTCACCAGTGCCGGACAGACGGTCGCGAAACTAAGTAGCAACGACCAAGACGAATTCGACGATTGGAGCAAGACCAGAGGCCAGACCCTGGCTCGAGCAAATCTGAGATTGTCCGCGCGTGCGGTCAGTAGTTACCTCTCGTCCGGTAGTTGGAGCTTCGCAGATGCACGTTTCGGTCGATGGGGTATTTGGACCTGGAGCCCCTTCGCGAGTTGCTATACATTCCTTCCTTTCTATTATGGTTGGGGTAGTCCTTATGGTAATCACTACGGAAACTATGCCGGCTTCGGCGGCGGCGGATATTACGGTAATGGCGGATACAATCCTCCAGTGATCACCGGCAATTCGAGCGGTTCGGGCTCGGGCTCAGGTTATCCGGGTGGGGGCACGTCAGGTGGGTCCGGCGGTTCCAGCGGGGGATACGGAGGCGGGGGTGGAGTCAGTTCACCGGCTCCGAGCGTTCAGTCTCAAGCAGGGCCACGCGATCCTGATTCGGGAGGTCGCTCAATTAATAGAATTAAGCCCCCAATTAATTGAGACGTTCAATCAGCGTTCGCGACGAAAGAGATCGCGAATCTCTTCGTTAACAATTTCCAGAATTTCTGATCTCGGCAAACCTGCCAGGGCCAGGTGAGCCAAACTCGCGCGCAGACCTTTGCGTAAATCGGCATCGCTTTGCTGTGCGGTTCGACGCGATGCGACGATTGCCCCCGAACCGTGCCGCACTTTCAATAAACCTTCCTTTTGTAATTCGCGATAAGCCGCCGCAATCGTGTTCAGATTCACGCCGAGATCGTCTGCAACCTGGCGCACTGGGGGCAGGGCCATGCCTTCACTCAATGCGCCGCGAGCAATCAATGCTTTGATTTCATCGGCAACTTGACGGTAGATCGGGCGCCGGTCAAGTTCATCAATTGTAATGTACATAGTATGGTGTCCACAGACACTATACACTATGCTGGATCGTTAGCCAATTGGCGCGATTTCGTTGGTGATTTCCCAAGCTGACTGCATGACGCCTTCCAAACCCAGCCCTGCGGATACCGTATCGCCGACTAGAAAGAGGTTGGGATAGGGACTGGCAAGAACGCCCCCGCGAGTAGATCCAGATGGTGAAGTCACACGTCCGATCATGCCAAACCGCCGGCGCGTCGACTCGTAGTAGGTCGGAGGTGTCGCGGTTTCGATTAGCTCGATCCCGTCGCCCAGTTCGGGTATGGCGCGATGCATTCGCGACCACACACGCTCGAGCATCGTTTGGTCTCGCTCTTCGTGCGCGGCGTGATCCTCATGGAAGGAAAACCAGTCCTCAGCGTTCGTATACGCGGACACGGTGGCAGACAATTGCTCCGTTCCATCACTCGATGCGCCAGGGACAGCGCAGAATACAAGCTGCGCCTCCTCCGGATCGTAGGATTGATTTTCTTGCCAGTCTGTTAACGCCAGAACCGGGCGTGACGGTATGGACGCTGCGAGGGAGTAGTTCAGAGTCAAAAACGTCTGATAGGCGCCCCAGGCGCGAAGGTCTCTGAGTCTGGATGAAATATCCCGCGGCGTGCGGGCCGGACCGATCAGTTTTCCGTATGTATCCCAGAGAGTGAGATTGCTAACGATGGCCCGAGTGGCAATCACTTGCTCACCGTTCAGCAAATCGACGCCGATCGGAACTCCATTCGAACCGTAGGCAAGGCGTAACGCGGTTGAGTTAAGACGCAGCGCGCCATCGGATTGCTTAAACGATTGCGCCAATGTGTCGATGAGCGCTTGCGCGCCACCCTCGATGCTCCAGAACTGGCGTTGCGGATCTAACGCGCGTGCCGCTAACTCGGCGCTGCACTCGTCGGCTGAACACTGAACGAGCGTTTGTAGCTGCACGTCGATGAAGCGATGAAACCTTGGCGAGCAACGCGACAGACACGCCGCAAATGTTTTTGATGCTGTTTCTCGTTTGGTGAAATTCGCGAGACCGCGATAGAAGTCGATCGCTGCCGGCGCGCATTCTGGAAAAGCTGAACTCAGGTGAGCTTCGAAATCTTCAATCTGAGTCGTTCGCGGAACCTCGATCCCGTCCGGCAACCTAATCACATAAGCGGTCGACTGTAGATCGGCTCGCGGCCATGTCGTCCCCAGGACTGAGCAGAGGCGGTCGTAAATCCCACCCGCCTCCCATCCGCAGTAAAGGCCATGCGTTGGTTCGAATCTATGACTTCCATGCTCGATGGTGGCCGCGCATCCGCCAAGGTCCGATTGTCTTTCCAAAAGGCAAACGTTGACGCCGCGAGCAGCCAGCAACGCCGCGGCGGTGAGCCCGCCAACGCCACCACCCACAACCACGACTTCGTAACTCATCGGTTAATGAAGAAAAGGAAATGACGTTAGTGACCCACTCGTGGATCCATGTCGCACCGTTTCTAACGCCGCGCGCAGATAAGGCTCAAACAGGATGATAACCGACTGAATGCCGTTGAAGACGAGATGGACGACAAAGCACGGTAGCAGTCGGCCAGTGCGCGCACGAACGAGGGTCAGCACGACGCTCAGGAGTGTGATTGAAGAAATGACGCCAATGTTAGGCCAATACTGCGGGACGTGAGGCACGGCAAAGAGGAGCGTGACTAAAATTACCGCCGCCTTCGCACCCGCAGTTCGCTCAATAGCTGGATAAAGAATTCCGCGATAGATGCTTTCTTCCACCAGCGGCGCCGTGGCCACTGCCAGGAAAGCAATAATCAGGGCCGCGGCCCTCGAGCTTTCGACCAGACGGTCCAGCGCGGTCCCTTGTCCGCCAAAGGCCAGCGTTAAGAGAAACGCCGCCACGTACAACATGAGCGCCAGACCAATGCTTTGCCACAGTCGTAGCTTGCCGTTCCAGGTCAGGCCCAGGGTCTTGATCGCGGAAAATTTTCCGAACCGGGTGGCGACGGCCCAGACAATCACCAGCGTGATCACATGGACAGGCAACACTCCCGACACGAGGATCAAAATCAAAGTCTTATCGGCCAGCAACATTTCCGTCGTCGGCCGGGTCCCGCGGTAATGTGCCGCGAGGTACGGAATCGCCATCACCTGCGGTAGGAACAACAGCGCGACGCTGGTGAACCAGGTTGCGACGGCCGCCAACAAAGTCCATGGCGGATTCTTAGCGGGCTCAGTGGAGTTGGTAGACGTGTCCAGGCGGTGCAAGTCCGCCTGCTCGGCAACTGCGATTTCTGGCAAGGTGCTCACGCGATTTGCAACAGTGTGGGGTAGGTTCGATCAGTTCTCGGTCGAATCAGGAGCCATTGACTTACCGTTGTATTGCTCCAGCTTCCGGTAAATCGTTTTGCGGCCAATATTAAGCAACCGCGCGGCCCGGGTCTTGTCCCCGGAGGTGTAATCCAAAGTTGCCTGGATCGCCCGGCGTTCGATGTCATCCATTGATGAAGGCAACTCTATTTCCAACGCTGTCGTGCGGCCTTCGCTGGCAGCCTGGGCGCGTTCCGCGCGAGCCATCACCTCGCGACCGGCGACCACGTTGCCAATTGCCGAAGGCAGATCGTCAAGTTCAATCTGTCGTCCCGCGGCAATAATCACTGCACGCTCGATCGCGTTTTCAAGTTCCCGAACATTTCCCGGCCAGTCGTAACTAACCAGCGCCCGCAAAGCCTCCCGGGAAATACCTGAAACGAAACGGCCCGTGCGCAGCTTGTAATGTTCAAGAAAATGAATGACGAGCGGGTGAATGTCCTCGCGGCGTTCGCGTAAAGCGGGCAGCGTGATCGGGAAAACAGACAAACGATAAAAGAGATCGCGGCGGAATTTGCCCTGCTCGGCCGCGCGTTCGAGATCGACGTTTGAAGCGGCGATAATCCGTACATCTGCTTTCAGAACCTCGTTCCCGCCGACGCGCGTGAACTCGCCGTCCTGAAGCACCCGCAAAAGGCGAACTTGCGCACCCAAACTCATCTCACCGACTTCATCGAGGAACAGCGTGCCGCCGTTTGCTTCTTCGAAGCGTCCGCTGCGGCGCGCGCGCGCGTCCGTAAATGCCCCCTTCTCATGGCCGAATAGTTCCGATTCGAGCAGCGTTTCGGGAATCGCGCCGCAGTTGAGTTTAATGTAGGGCTGATCTTCGCGGCCGGAATTGAAGTGAATCAGATTAGCGATTAGTTCTTTGCCGGTGCCGGATTCACCGTGAATGAGCACAGAGGTTTGAGTGTCCGCAACGTTTAGTGCGAGTTCGATGGCTCTTCGAATTGCCCTGGCTTGCCCAATGATTCGATCCTCGCCATATCGTTCGTGCAGCGCGCTTTTCAGCCGCATAATTTCCGCTGAAAGATGATCGCGTTCAAGCGCAGTTCCAAGTTGATCGGCAATGCCTTCGCAGAGAGCGACCTCGTGATCCTTGAAGCGATCGCGCTGCTCGCTCCAAACGAATCCCAGCAGACCAAACGCGTGCCCGGCGATGCGCACCGGCGCTATCAAAGCCGCGCGTCCGCCGAGGGTGGCATTGAACATCATGCGTATCGGCAACGGCAGATCCGTTTCATGCAACTTAAAGGTTTTGCCTTGCGACAGAATGTCTATCAGCGCGGGATATTCCGTGATGTCGAGTGATTGCCCGTGCGCTTCGATCAAGCCTCGCACATTGTCCGTAACTGCGTGTGGCGCGGCTTTGAAGGCCGCCAGGCTGATGCGGTTTTCATCGGCGTCGAGCACCCCGAGGGCGGAATAATCAGCTCCGACCAGAGACAGAGCGCGTTCGAGCACGGCCGAGGTTACTTCCCCAAAATCGGATCGCGCGTTGAGCGTATTCGCGATTTCCAGCAGCGCGTTGGTCGTCTCAGCTTCGCGCTTCTTGTCCGTATAGATGCGTGTGTACTGATAGCCGATGGCGAGTTGCGTCGCGATGGAAACCAGGAAAGCGACTTCTTCGTCCGACCAATGACGCGTGGCCCGCGTATGATGAAGACCAATCAAGCCGAGCACCTCATCATCGAGCACAACCGGAACCACCAAAAGCGAGCGAGTGCCGAGGCTCCTGGCAAAAAATCTAATCTTATGATCGAGTTCCGGCGCCGATGTGTCATCGAGCTTGATTGGCTTTCGCAGGTCGAGGTATTGAGAAAGCGTCTCAACATCCACCGGAATGCGCTTCTCCAGGCTTGACGGCACGTTGTCCGACGCGCGCCACTCATGGCTGATGTTCAGCTCGCCGTCCGGCGTTAGCTTGATAATGTCGCAACGATCGACCTCCATCATTTGCCCCAACTCGGCGACGATGACCTTCAGGAACGAATCGAGATTTATCGAGGTCGGCAGATCGGACGCGAGGCGGCCGATGATGGATTCACGTGCCTCGTGCAGCTTGAGCTTGCGTTCGAGCGAAAGGCTATGTTGTGCTTCGGCCGCTGGTTGCATGGAACAAGTCTGGTTGACGGTGGCGACGAGTCGCCTGATCTCGAGCAAAGGTTAATCGGGATCATAACGAACGGTCGCGTAACTTGCAAAAACGTTCATCTCGTTTAGCGGTTTGCGAGGCGGCGAATTTCAAATCGCCGGCATCTGAGAAGCGAGCAGTGCGGTGAATCTGTGAGTTGGTTCGGGGCAGTAGCCCGACCGTAAGGGAGGGCTCATTTAGTCGCGCATTCTAGAGCCCTCCCTTACGGTCGGGCTACTGCCCCGTTTCGCAGATTGTGTTTATCGAAAGAATTATTCCAGCACTGAGCAGACGAACAGTTTGTAAGCTGCGGAAACGGTCTCGTATAATCGTGCAGACACTAAACGAAGAAAAGATTAACGATGCCAATTTACGAATTCCGCTGCAAAAAATGCGGCAATCAGATCGAGGTTTATCAGAAGTTTACCGACAAGCCACCTACCCGATGCAAGAAGTGCGGCGGGCGTTTGGAAAAAATGATTTCGCAGACCGCCTTTCAATTGAAAGGCGAGGGATGGTACGTCACCGAGTACGGCCGCAAGGGAAGCGTCAGCGAAAAGGTTGAGAAAGAGCTCTCGTCGCCTGAGCCTGCGGCAAAAACCGACGACACGACGAAGCCAAAGAAGTCTCCCGCGAAAAAGACCGGTGGCGACAAGAGCTAGGATTCGTTTTCAGAGATGGGCGGCATAACCGAAACATCGAAGCTGAGAAGTATCTGGGGTCGCGCCTCGATCGTTGCGCTGACCGCAATCCTGCTCATTGGCACTTTGTTCGGGCAGGCCGGTCGCCGCTCGCATCCGACCTCTGAGGCGTCAACCATGGTGAACGTGGTCGCGGTGCGAACTGAAGGGGCGGCGGCGCCGATCACCGCGAAAGACATTTCATTTTTCGATAACGGCGTCGAACAAAGCATCAGGAATTTTGCTCCTGATCTGTCGGCGGCGAAGATCGTCCTGCTGGTGGATAACTCGCTGACAATCCGTGCCGACGTAGAAAAGTTGGAAGCAGCGGCCCAGGAGTTCGCGTATGAGATTTTCGACGGCGACAAATTGCTGATCGTGGGTTATGACTCTGAGGCCGACATTGTTTCCGATTGGACCGACAATGCGAAAAAGATCGAGGCGGAGCTGAAGGCGTTTCATAAGAAGGGCGATCCGCGCCTGTTCGACGCAATCATGGCGGTGGTCGGAGATGCTTTGCAGCCACTGTCGGCACAAAAGCGGGCGATCGTGGTGATCAGTGACGGCCTCGATCGCGGCAGCAAGACAAAATTTCAACAAGCATTGAGCGCGCTGCAATCGCTGGACATTGTCGTTTACTGCGTGCAGGCGCAGG
The DNA here is from genome assembly GCA_036403735.1 of Pyrinomonadaceae bacterium. Taxonomy (GTDB): domain Bacteria; phylum Acidobacteriota; class Blastocatellia; order Pyrinomonadales; family Pyrinomonadaceae; genus UBA11740. The sequence continues at coordinate 427 of DASWQK010000524.1, read as the reverse complement.
ATCGGACGCGTGGCGCCATCAGGCGCGACGTGCCCAAGCCGCGACAGGTAATCGACGATCTGGCCGAGGGAACCGGCGGGCGCATCTTCCCAATCGATGATCCGCGCGAAGCCGCGAAGGCGATCTGTGACGAGCTGCGCAAGAACCGCTACGTTTTGTCTTATTTGCCGCAGAGCGTGCCGCTGACCGAATCGCGGCGATTGCTGGTGATGGGGGAGCGCGGGATCGATGCGCGCGCCAAGACGATGCAGCCGGTGAATTAGATCAACTCTCCATCGCACTTCGTTTACTCAAATCGCGTTCCGTTTAGAGGCGGGCTACCGCCCGCCGGTTGGTAGTGGTAACTTGAAATCGGCTGCTCTAACGCCTGGTGGCGATCAGATTCGCAAAGAGTACGAACAAGGCGATCAGCACAAGTATCACTCCC
>DASWQK010000523.1:0-4349 GCA_036403735.1 Pyrinomonadaceae bacterium | reverse complement strand
TGAAACCTGTCGATTACGAATTGCTGACGGCCAGCGCACAAGTGAAATCGTGCATTCTACTTGCGGGGTTACATGCTGAGGGAAGAACGACGGTGATTGAGAACGAGGTTACCCGTGATCATACTGAGCGAATGCTCGCCTGGTTCGGTGCGCCGGTAGAAACGGGCCGGGCCGAACGCGAAAGCGCGTGCTTCGCTGCGGTTACAGGTCCGGCCCAGTTGCAGGCCCGCGACGTTTTCATTCCCGGAGATATTTCTTCAGCCGCATATTTCGTCGCCGCGGCGGCATTGCTCCCTGGATCGTCGTTGCAGATTGACAACGCAGGAATCAATCCGACTCGCATCGCGTTCCTCGATCAATTGCGTTCAAGGGGATTCGAGATAGCTGTAATGCACGAGCGCGAAGAGAGTAATGAGCCGCGCGGTGACATTTTCGTTCGCGCTTCGAGGCCGGACATCAAGACGCCTTTCAGGATCGACGGCGCTATCATTCCCCAGTTGATCGATGAACTGCCGTTGCTGGCGGTCGTTGGTTCGCAAATTGAAGGCGGCATCGAAATTCGCGACGCGAAAGAGCTGCGGGTGAAAGAATCCGATCGAATCGCGTCGACTGTTACGGGTCTGCGATCCATGGGCTGCGAAGTGGAAGAATTCGATGATGGATTGCGCGTCAGTGGCCCAACCAAATTGCGAGCGGCGAAGATTAGCCCGCGCGGCGATCATCGGATCGCGATGGCGTTCACGGTTGCGGCGCTCATCGCCGAGGGAGACAGTGAGATCGAAACGGCCGATTGTGTCGCGGTTTCGTTTCCGGAGTTTTTCGATTTGCTTGAGTCAGTAGTTCAAATATGATTCGGTTGTCTGATGATGTGAGCTCTGTCTAATTCACATCTCGCTTCAGCGAGGTGTCCTGGGGCAGTGGACGTTTGCTAACCGTTTCAACGGTTTCCCAATCAAAAGCCGTTGAAACGGCTATCGAGCAAACACGCGTGGAATACACCTCGCTGAAGGAGTCTGTCGGAAAAAAGAGCTTGGCGACTTTTAGGAAAAACTTTTGGCCCACATTTGCCTTCTAACGAGTTTTTCAATCGCGTCGAATGGTTTTTGTACCCCCAATTTTCGCGATTTTTGATTTTTCCGACAGACTCCTGAAGCGAGGTGTGAATGAAAGATAATCGGGATAAATCTGTCACCCTACGGACACGACGCCCGCGCTTCAATGGATCGTCGCATTGTCATTCTCGGCTTCATGGGTTGCGGCAAAACAACTGTCGCGACCGAGTTGGCGCGCCAGCTTGAGTGTCGATTTGTCGATCTCGATTCATTTATCACTGAAGGCCAGGGCCGTTCGCCTGCCGAAATTATCGAACAGGCTGGCGAACCAGCGTTTCGCCAAATCGAGAGTCTGGCGCTAGCAGAAGTCCTGAAAGATCGGGACGCGCGCGTGATCGCGCTGGGCGGCGGGACCTGGACCGTCCCGGCGAATCGCACTTTGATTGCGCTTCACGACTGCCTGACAGTCTGGCTCGACGCGCCGTTTGAAGTTTGCTGGCAAAGAATAATCGACAGCAGCAGAACAGTTCGGCCGCTCGCGCCTGATCGCAAAACCGCGTTCGCGCGATTTGAGTCTCGCCGCGACGATTATGCTTTGGCCGAGCGAACAATTCCGATTCAGCCGTCGAATTCCGTGGCGGCAATCGTAGAACAGTGTTTGAGATGAGCCAATCTGAGAGGGCCGTTCCACCCGAGCATGAATTCCCGAAATGACAACCGCGGATTTCTTGAAGCCTTGATAGGCGACGGCCGTCCGCTCTTGATCTTTAGTGGACTGTGTCTGGTGCTGGCGGGCGGATTCGCACTGTTTCTTTCGATCACGCGACAGTTTCTTCCTCACGACGTGCAGTTTCTCGGCATGACTGCGGAGCAACTCTGCGGAATCCAAAATTGCCGTGTGGTCTATTTCATGTTCCATGATCGCGTCTCGTTCGGCGGCGCACTGATTGCTATCGGATCGCTATACATGTGGTTGGCCGAGTTTCCCTTGCGCCAGGGTCATGCCTGGGCTTGGTGGCTTTACATCATCAGCATCATGGCTGGCTTTGGAAGTTTTCTATCCTATCTCGGCTATGGCTATCTCGATACCTGGCATGGAATGGCCACGCTCCTGCTCATCCCATTCTTCATTGGCGGATTGATAAAGTCGCGCGGGTTGATTCAGCCACCCAGGGGTATCGGCGCTCTGATGAAGCCGGCCGCGAAAACTCTCTGGCGATCGCGGTTTGGGATTGGCCGGGCGCTGCTGCTGGTCACGGCCGCGGGGATGGTCGCGGGCGGTCTCACAATTATGATCGTTGGTATGACCAGAGTTTTTGTGCCCCAGGACTTGAGTTTCATTGGACTGCCTGTGAACGAGATTCGCGCCATCAGCCCGCGCCTGCTTCCACTAATTGCTCATGATCGTGCGGGTTTCGGTGGCGCGATCTGCACGACTGGTATCACTGTGTTTTTTTCAGTGTGGTGCGCGAAACCGTCAAAGAGCCTGTGGCAGGTTTTGAGTTTTGCCGGAGCTATCGGCTTCGCCGCTGCGATCGGTGTTCATCCGGCTGTTGGGTATGTAGATTTGATTCACCTCGCGCCGGCCCTGATCGGCGCCACGTCCTTTCTGGCGGGAATAGTTCTTTGCTATCCCGCGATGGTCGGGGTGCGCGAGAGTTAGCCGGCATCAACGGGAATCGCGGCGACAGTAAGCCGGCTACTTCACCAACTCCGCGAGAGTGACGAAGAAGATCATCCGGCCATTCTCACCGGAAAATCATCGCGCAGGTGCTTCACCATTCTCCGGTTTTCCATTAATCTCAGAGCGTGGATAAATTTCGCATTCGCGGCGGCAACCCGATCAAAGGACGCGTCTCGATCAGTGGCGCGAAGAACTCTGCGCTGCCGTGCATGGCCGCGGCGATCCTCACCCCTGAGACGGTTATTCTTCATAACCTTCCTTACGTGCGCGACATCATCACGATGCGGCGCCTGCTGGAAGACATCGGCGCACACGTGCTAACACCTGAGTTACGCACTCATAAAATTTCCGCGGCGCACGTCGAGTTGATGGCCGCGCCTTACGAGTTAGTAAAAACAATGCGGGCCTCAGTGCTCGCATTAGGCCCGTTGCTGGCGCGCTTCGGCAAAGCGCGAGTGTCTCTGCCCGGCGGTTGCGCGATCGGCGCACGGCCGATCGATCTGCATCTGGCGGCGCTCGGAAAGATGGGCGCTGAAGTTTTTCTCGAAGCAGGAGATGTGGTAGCGCGCTCACCCGAAGATGGATTGGTCGGGGCAGAGATCAGTTTCGATAAGATCTCCGTGACCGGCACTGAGAACCTGATGATGGCGGCAACATTGGCGCGCGGAACGACGACTATTCACAACGCCGCGCGTGAGCCGGAAGTGAGAGATCTCGCGGAATTGCTCAACAAAATGGGCGCGCGCGTGCGGGGCGCGGGCACGCCAACGATTCAAATCGAAGGCGTGGAAGGCCTGGGCGGGGCCGAGCACACAATCATTCCCGATCGAATCGAAACCGGCACTTTCATCGTTGCCGCCGCGATTACGAGAGGCGAATTGGAAATCAGAGACTGTAATCCCGAACACTGCAATCGGATCATCGGCAAGCTGCGCGAAGTCGGGGTCGAGATCGAAGAAGTAAATCAAAGCACGCTGCAAGCGAGGTGTGGAGCGCGGGGTTTGCACGCGGGCGACTTGATGACTGAACCGTATCCCGCCTTTCCGACGGACATGCAGGCCCAGTTCATGACGCTGATGACACAGGCCAATGGCCGCTCGACAATCACAGAAACGATTTTCGAAAATCGATTTATGCATGCCTCGGAATTACAGCGCATGGGCGCGCGGATTCAGGTGGCTCATGACAAAGCCGTCGTTGATGGGCCTACCAAATTGATCGGCGCGCGCGTGCAGGCTTCCGACCTGCGCGCTTCCGCGTCATTGGTGCTCGCCGGATTGGTTGCCGACGGAGAGACTTTGATCGATCGCGTCTATCACATCGATCGGGGCTACGAAAAGATCGAAACGAAGCTCAAAGAAGTCGGCGCTGACATTGAACGTGTGCGCGATTCGGTGACCGCGCCGTTATCGCCGGAACATGACGGTGTTTAGAGTTCAACCTTCAGGTTGCGGTCTTGCAATTTGAACAAGTTGAAGCTTGAACTTTGAACCGCTGAACTCTGTGTTATTATTCCCGACATGAGCGAGACAGATTGCCTCTTTTGCAAAATCTTGGCGGGAACTGCCGCCGCTGACGTGGTTTACCAGGACCCCCGTTGCATCGTTGTTCGC
>DASWQK010000522.1:0-7114 GCA_036403735.1 Pyrinomonadaceae bacterium | reverse complement strand
GGCAACCTTTGTTAATAGTGTTACCGCGTTTGAAGTGAGCGCCGACGGCCGCAAATTGGTCTATCGCGCCGCTGGAGGCGGAGGCGGCGGCGGTCGTGGCGCTGGCGCCGGCGCGGCTGGGCCACCAACTCCGGCGCTATTCATCGTCGACGCGGATCGAAATCCGCCGCAGGCCGGAACCGGGCGCGTGAACTTCACGCTGCGCATGTACCTCGATCCCAAAGAAGAGTTCAAACAGATTTTCAACGAAGGTTGGCGCAATCAACGCGACTATCTCTATGTGCCGAACCTGCACGGCACGGACTGGAACAAAGACAAGGAAATATACGGAGCAATGCTGCCGTACGTCATGCATCGGGCCGATCTGAATTATCTGATCGACATGATGGGCGCTGAGATCTCGATCGGCCATTCGTACGTGCGTGGCGGCGACATGCCCGACGTGCCGAATTCTCCCGGCGGATTGTTGGGGGCCGACTTTGCAATCGAAAACGGCCGCTACAAAGTCACTCGGATTTATGACAACGAGAATTGGAACCCTGATCTGCGTTCACCGCTCGCAGTTCCCGGCGCGACCGTGAATATCGGCGATTACATCCTCGCGATCAATGGCGTCGAGTTGAAAGCCCCCGACAACATCTATCGTTTGCTCGACGGCACGGCGAACCGGCAAACATCGCTGACGGTCAACGACAAGCCTTCAATGGATGGCGCGCGTCACCTGGTCGTCGTTCCAGTGGCGACTGAACAAGCTCTGCGCACGCGCGCGTGGATCGAATCGAATCGTCGTCTGGTTGAGAGACTTTCAGATGGCCAACTCGCGTATGTTTATCTACCGAACACGGGCCAGCCCGGTTACTCGAGTTTCAATCGCTATTACTTTTCACAGCAGGACAAGAAAGGCGCGATCATTGATGAGCGTTACAACGGCGGCGGCTCAGCCGCTGATTACATCATCGACGTTTTGCAGCGTGACTTCGACGGCTATTTCAATAACGTCGCCGGCGATCGTTATCCCTTCACCAGTCCCGCGGCAGGCATTTGGGGGCCGAAAGTAATGATCATCAACGAGATGGCCGGCTCAGGCGGCGACCTGATGCCCTACATGTTTCATTATCGAAAGATCGGGTTGCTCGTAGGCAAGCGCACCTGGGGCGGACTGGTCCATACGGCCGACACGCCGACATTTGTCGATGGCGGATCGGCGATCGCGCCGCGCGGCGGTTTCTTTGCCCGCGACAACCGTTGGGCTGTCGAGAATGAGGGAGTCGCGCCCGACGTAGATGTCGAGAATTGGCCGAAGGAGGTTATCGGCGGCCACGATCCGCAACTTGAACGCGCGGTGCAGGAAGCGATGCGGATGATGAAAGAACATCCAGTCGAACGTGCGACGAAGGAACCCCCATCCCCGACGTGGGGCGTTCGACGCAAGCCATAGGGTAGTCTTGACTTTGATTTGTTTGCGAATAGAATTGCGCCCACTAGAGTCTCAAGGTCTTACGACGAAAAAGGAGTCCCCCAATGTCTATTAAGTCCAGAATCCGCTCGTTGTTTCTTTTACCATCTCTGCTTGTATTGCTGTTCGCGACTCACGGCGTTGTGTCCGCCCCAGCGATACCGCCAAACCCCGTGCTGTACCTGACGGGAACGGAAGCATTTCAGCAAGGCGGAAAAACCTTCATCCGCTACAAGTATGATGTCTTTAACAAGGAGGAATACCCGGCGGCTATGTTCACGGCGGCGCCCAACCTCCCGCCGTGTGGAGCAAACACGAAATCATCGCGCACGTGGATCGACATCTTCGATTCAAGGGGAAAGCGCCTCTTCGGTTTCTGCGCGATAAGTAAGCCTGCCGATCTAAATCAGCTCTGGTTTGCACTCGAAGACGGTGTGGTCCCGCCAAGCTATGTCTATATTGAAATGAATGATCGTCAGACGAACACCAAATATAAATCTAACCTCGCAGATACAAGCGAGTGAAATCCGGTGATGGAGTCAGCACATTCAGTTCGATTTCCCGGCGAGAGCCAGTCGTATCGCGACGCGCGCGATGGTCGCGGCGAGAAGTGGTATCCTGCGGCTGAAATATTAACGCCGCGATGCTTCAGATCAGCTTGTCGTCGCCTTTCTTCAGGCCTCTCCCGTCTCTGCAACCCGCGCGAGGAGATCAAACATCAGAGGAATCTGGGTGGGCTGATTTGAGTTTCTCTGCGCCTCCTCGGCGATCTCGGCGTCTCCGCGGTGAGTGTCTTGAGCCGATATTCACCGCAGAGACGCGAAGGCCGCTCCGGACTGCGCAGAGAAAAGCTAAAACCGGACACTATTAGGAGGCTGCGATCATTTGATCGGGAGTGACTTAGTATGAGATTTAAATCCTTCGCTGTAGGTTTCGTTATCCTGGCTATGAATCTTCTTTCTCTCAAGTACCCACCAAAATCGGCCCACGCCTCGGCCGCCGCCGCCAATCCTTTTTTCAGCGAGAGCACGCTGCCCTTTCACGCACCGCCGTTCGACAAAATAACGGACAGCGATTATGCGCCCGCGATTGAAGAAGGGATGAAAAACCAGTTGGCGGAAATCGAGGCCATCGCCAACAATCCGGCGCCACCGACGTTTGCGAACACTCTCGAAGCCATGGAGCGTTCCGGCGCTCTGTTAACCCGCGTTACCAAGGTTTTCTTCAATCTCACCACCGCCAACACCAGCGACACGCTGCAAAAGATCAAGGCCGATGAAGTGCCGAAGCTCGCTGCTCATTCCGATGCGATCTTCTTAAACGCGAAGTTGTTCGCGCGAGTCAAAGCACTCTACGACAGCCGCGATTCGCTGAAACTCGATCCGGAATCACACTACCTCATCGAACGCTATTTCAAGGCATTCGTGCGATCGGGCGCGCTGCTGTCGGAACCGGATAAAGAAACTCTGCGCGGGCTTAATCAGGAAGAGGCGAAGCTGACCACAAAGTTTGAAGACGACGTGCTTGCTGAAACGAACAACGGCGCGATCGTAATCGACAATAAAGCCGACCTGGAAGGCTTGAGTGAAAACGATATCGCGGCGGCAGCCGAGTTGGCAAAGGAGCGCAAACTTGACGGCAAGTGGGTCATCGCTCTTCAGAACACGACCCAACAGCCGGCGATGACGTTTCTGAAAAATCGCGCGGTGCGCGAGCGTCTGTTCCAGGCCTCAGTAAGTCGTGGCAACCATGGCGGCGACCACGATACGAAAGCGATTGTGGCGCGCCTCGCGCAGTTGCGCCCGCAAAGGGCAAAGCTTTTAGGCTATCCGGATCACGCGACTTTCACGCTCGACGATCAAATGGCCAAGACGCCACAGTCGGCTGAGCAGTTGCTGACCGGAATTGTGCCCGCGGCCACGGCGAAAGCTCGCGACGAAGCCGCGCGCATGCAGAAACTGATCGACGCAGAGAAGGGCGGATTTACACTTGGCCCAGCTGACTGGGAATACTATGCCGAGAAAGTTCGCAAGGCTGAATACGATCTGGATAATTCGCAAATAAAGCCGTATCTCGAACTCGAGCACGTGCTTTCTGACGGCGTTTTCTTTGCGGCGAACAAACTTTACGGAATTACCTTCAAGGAACGAAAAGATTTGCCGGTCTATCAACCGGACGTGCGCGTCTTTGAAGTCTTCGACGCGAACGGAAAATCTTTGGCGCTCTTTTACGCTGACTACTTCCAGCGGTCGAACAAGGACGGCGGAGCGTGGCAGGACAGCTTCGTCGATCAGAGCAGCTTGTTGGGGGCGCAGCCCGTTGTCATCAACGTAACGAACTTTACGAAGCCACCTGCCGGTCAACATGCGCTGCTGAGCTTCGACGATGTGACGACGATGTTTCATGAGTTCGGTCACGCACTGCACGCGATGTTTTCAAATATCCGCTATCCAATGCTGGGCGGCGTCTCACGCGACTTCGTCGAGTTTCCTTCGCAGTTCAACGAGCATTGGGCACTTGACCCGACGGTGTTTGCGAACTATGCGAAGCACTATCAAACCGGCAAACCAATGCCGCAGGCGCTGGTCGATAAGATCAAGCGTTCGCGCACATTTAATCAGGGTTATGCGGTCACAGAATACGTTTCCGCAGCGTTGCTTGACATGGCCTGGCATTCACTGCCGGCGGATGCGCCGCTGCAGGATGTAAACGGGTTCGAGGCTGCGTCGCTCAAACGCTTCCAGGTCGATCTGCCGCAAGTTCCGCCGCGCTATCACACGACTTACTTCTCGCACATCTGGGACGGCGGATATTCGGCAGGCTATTACGCTTATCTCTGGAGCGAAGTGTTGGATGACGACGCGTTCTATTGGTTCAAGGAACACGGCGGATTGACGAGAGCGAATGGTCAGCGTTTTCGCGATCTGGTCTTGTCGAAAGGCGGTACGCAAGACGTGGCCACGACGTTTCGCAACTTCCGCGGCCGCGATCCGATTGTTGAGCCGCTGCTGGAAGAACGGGGATTGAAAGGGACCAAACCTTAAATCTCATTCACACCTCACTTCTTCAGCGAGGTGACGCGAAGCGACTATACAAATCACGGCCGTTTTAACGGCTTCGAAAAGCGAAACCATTGAAACGGTTTCATGTGATGAATGGCGACGTCCTTCACCTCGCTGAAGAAGCGAGGTGTGAATGAGACATACTTCTCACGTTCGTCACATCTTTTTGTTGATCTCGTAGTCTACGATCAGACTCGCCGATGGCTAACACGATTAGATACGTCGCCTTCCTGCGCGGCATCAATGTCGGCGGAAACAAACTCATCAAAATGGACGCCCTGGCGGCCGCTTTCACTGCCGCCGGATTCCGCAACGTCAAGACCTACATTGCGAGTGGCAATGTAATCTTCGACAGCCGGGCCACAAACATCGACGGCTTAGAAAAGAAGGCCGAAAAAAAGTTGCTCGAGACCTTCGGTCACAACATCGCCGTAGTTATTTTTTCCGTGGCTGAGCTGCAGGCCCTGATTGAAAGCGATGTTTTCAAGCGAATTACGTCCCATGCCGACGCCATGTTGTTAGTCACTTTTCTCAAGACTAACGTTAAGCCCGCGAAGCTGCCGATCGAATCGAAAACTGAGAACCTCAAGGTCTTTGCGATGCAGGACCGGGTCGCCTTCACCGTGGCGCTGCGCAAGAAAACCGGTTGGTTTGGTTTCCCAAACAATTTTATTGAAAAGCAACTTGGGGTCGGAGCGACAACGCGACAGTGGCGCACACTCAAGAAAGTTGTCGCCGTGGCCGAACGTCTCTGACATCACAATCGCACTCGCCGCAAACGCAAAGCATTCGCGATCACCGAAACGGAGCTGAAGCTCATCGCTGCCGCTGCAATCATCGGACTCAGCAGGATGCCCACAAATGGATAGAGCACACCGGCAGCGATAGGCACCCCCACTGAGTTGTAGACAAAAGCGAAGAACAGATTCTGCTTGGTGTTGCGCATGGTCGCGCGACTCAGACGAATGGCGCGCACGATGCCGCGCAGATCTCCTTTAACCAGGGTGACGCCCCCGCTTTGCATCGCCACATCGGCGCCGGTGCCCATCGCAATTCCGACCTGAGCCTGGGCCAATGCCGGAGCATCGTTGATCCCATCTCCGGCCATCGCCACTTTGCGGCCTTCATTCTGAAAGCGCTTGATGATCTCGGCCTTCTGATTCGGCAGAACTTCGGCAACCACTTCGTTGATGTTGAGTTTCTTCGCGACGGCTTGTGCGGTGGTGCGGCTGTCGCCGGTGAGCATCACAATTCTAATCCGGTTCTCATGCAGTTGTTGGATCGCTTCGGGCGTACTCTGCTTGATCGGATCAGCGACTCCGATCAGTCCCGCGACTTTGCCATCGACTGTCACGAACATGACTGTCTGGCCATCGGCGCGAAACTGTTCGGCGTCCGTCGCCTGTGAATCAGGATCAATGCCGAGTTCTTCGAGCAATGCGCCGTTCCCCAAACCTACAGAACGACCAGCTATACGACCCTTAACACCTTTTCCGGTAATCGACTCAAACAACTCGGCCTTCGTTATTTCAATTCTCCGCTCCGCGGCGCCCCCTACGATTGCGGCTGCCAAAGGATGTTCGCTGCCACGCTCGAGACTCGCCGCGAACCGGAGTAGCTCCTTCTCGTTGAACCCTGCGGAGGGCGCAAGCGTAACGAGTTTCGGTTTGCCTTCAGTCAATGTGCCGGTCTTATCAACGACGAGCGTATCTATCTCGCGCAGCACCTCGATCGCTTCCGCGTTCCGAAACAGCACGCCGGCCTGGGCGCCCTTGCCGGTGGCCACCATGATCGACATTGGCGTTGCCAGGCCGAGTGCGCAGGGACACGCGATGATGAGCACCGCAACGGCATTGATGATCGCATAAGCCATTCGTGGTTCCGGCCCAATCGTGGCCCACACCATAAAGGTTACAATCGCAATCAGAATCACCGCCGGAACAAAGTACCCCGATACAACGTCTGCCAGCTTTTGAATTGGCGCACGACTGCGTTGCGCTTCCGCAACCATCTGGACGATCTGCGCCAGTAGAGTTTCAGAGCCGACGCGTTCTGCTTCAATTATCAGGGAGCCGGTGCCGTTCACGGTCGCGCCTATCACGCGGTCGCCGGCCTTCTTCTCAACCGGGATCGGTTCGCCGGTAACCATCGATTCATCGATACTGCTCGTGCCTTCCACGACCACGCCATCGACGGGAATCTTTTCGCCCGGACGCACCCGCAGACGATCTCCAACCTGCACTTGATCCAGGGACACATCCTCTTCGCTGCCGTCATCACGAACGCGACGAGCGGTCTTTGGCGCCAGGCCAAGCAAGGCTCTGATCGCCGTGCCCGTCGAACTGCGGGCCTTAAGCTCCAGCACCTGGCCCAATAGAACCAGCGCGGTAATGACGGCTGCGGCTTCGAAGTAAACCGGCACGCTCCCCATCTGGTCGCGAAACGAAGCCGGAAAGATCTGCGGCAGCAAAGCAGCGATCACACTGTAGATGTACGCTACGGCGACCCCGAGTCCGATCAACGTAAACATGTTGAGGCTGCGATTTATGATCGACTGCCAGAAGCGAACGAAGAAAGGCCAACCACCCCAAACTAC
>DASWQK010000521.1:0-3254 GCA_036403735.1 Pyrinomonadaceae bacterium | reverse complement strand
CATGGTCGATACTCGACACCGGCCAACATCTTCAGATCAAGGGTAACGTCGAGTTCGATCGCCTGACGCTGCATGCTTATGACTATCTCAATTTCGTGCCGTTCTATTTCCAGAACCTCGCCTTACAACAGGTGGATGCGGCGGGCGTGGAAGTTCTGGACGAACTCGGCCTGCCCCTGTTAATCGACGCTTACCCGCACCAGGAACGCTACCAGAGCTTTCAGCTGTATCAGCGCGGAGTGCATTGGAGTACGTTCCACAAGAGTTTGAAGACGCGCTTGCAGGGTTTAAGCGGCACGCAAGACGTGATTGATGAATGGACCACCAACGGCATGGCGTTCCGGAGTTTCATTCAGGACCAGCTCGAGCACGAGCTGATCGTGAAATTATCCGATCCGCGAGTCCGTTATCTCGATTACTACACGACCGACGTTGATCATCGAACACATCACAATCGCGATCGCGAATCTCAACTTGCGGCCATTCGCGAAGTTGACGCAACCATCGGCCGCATCTGGACCGCGATTGAAAAGTCACCGCTCGCGAAAGATACCGTGCTGGTGCTGGTGTCCGATCATGGGACCAACACGGATCCGAATATCATTAGCCAGGGATACAACCTGGTGAAGTTGCTCGGCAGCGCCGCCGGCGGCGGGCATCACGTAATTACCAAGCGCCGCCTGATGATGGATTACTCGCTCAAGAGCATCTATCCATTCGTCCCTTTGATTACGACTACGACGCCAGACTCGTTCTATCTCAAGAACGAGAGCACCAGCTATCCCACCGCCCTGCTTGACTTTGACGGCAACGAACGAGCGGCTATCCATCTGCGGAATTCTGATCTCAACGTGCTGCATATTCTGCTGCAGCTCCTTCGGAGTTCTGATCTCGCTGCCAACATACGTAACGCCGCGACCAAACTTTTCTTCACAATTCTTGATCGCAACCGGACCGAGTGGCAGAAGCTACGGACGGAGTTGAACGAGGAAGTGGACGCGTTGCACGGGTCGATTGAGAAGCAACGAACCATGGTCGAGGCGTTGCCAAAAAAGTGGACCAAAGCAGACCGGGACGCCGGGCGAGATATTGCTGCGCATCGAGAATCGGCGCGCTTGGACCTGTGGATTGAAACTGAGAAGGAGTATCGAAAATACCTTCCCGTGCTGGCGAATCTGCTGGCGCTGCGTCCCGGCAACTTTGAGCCTTCGCATGTAAAGATTGAGGACGTGATCGCCAAAGGCGCAATGGGCCAGCCGAACACTCTGCACCAGCTCCAGAATTATGTGATTGGGTTGTCGCCGCAAGGGCTGGTTACGGGGGACGATGGTTCAATCGACACCGGAAAAAGTTTCCTGCGCCTTAATTACTTCCCGCTTATTCGCGGGGTGACTGTCCGTAACAACGTCCAGCGAGAGGTCAGCAACGAACCCATTGACTTTATCGCCGTGCGAATTTTTCCGGCCGACCTCACTGACTCGCTGGAAGACAAAAATATCGACGAAGCGATCTGGCTCTACAAAGACGCCGAGCGTCAGGCCTTAGTCCTTTCACGCACTGATCCGGGCCAGGGGCTAATGCTGCGATATGTGCCTGTGAGCGGATTGAGGCAAAACGATAATGGGAAGATTTCATTTGCGACCGCGCGCTGGCGAGATGGTCTGCCGTTTAGTATCTGGGAAGATGCGCGCTTGAGAATCACAGACGATCGCGAGCCGTGGTTGAATGCCTGGCATAATGAGCGGGAATGGTTCACTGCAATTCATCGTACGGACTACTCAAATTGCATCGTGGGCATTCACGAGCAGTTCTCACGCCATCAAACGCCCGCGATGAATCCTGATCAAGATGGGCTCGAGCCGCAGGAGCGTCTGCTGCCCAGATTTCACAGACGCCGCCGGCGACTTGTGGAGACTGACTTCTTCATTCATGCGAGCAACCACTGGAATTTTGACGTGCGTGGTTTCAATCCCGGCGCGAATCATGGATCCTTCCTGCGCGTGTCCACGCATTCAACCTTAATGTTTGCCGGCGGCGAAAACGCTCGTATTCCGCGGGCAACGCGAATCGAAGAGCCTTACGACAGCCTGGATCTCATGCCGACATTGTTAGAACTCACCGGTGACGCCAACGATGGCCGGCCAGGCGCAGCATTGGCCCAAAAAGGATTTCGTGATTTTCCGGGTCGAGTAATTCGGGAGTTGTTTCAAGAGTAGCGCAAATTGCTAATTTTGCGAACGCTCATAACGCCAATGCTCCGCTAGGAGCGTGATGTTTATAGTTGCGAGATAGCTTACGATTCCGAACTCCGAAGGCGCGACATAACATTTCGCTCCTTCGGAGCTATCGAAGTAATAAGAGACCAGCAGAATCTATAAAAACATCTCGTGCCTACGGCACGAAACACTGACGTGACGAACCCGCATGCTGGCGCAAGCGGTTCTGCATCCACTATTGCTGCGGGAATAACGACGCGCCCGAAGGCGGCGCGGGCGGCGGCGCAAACCTAACTAACAATCGATAGCCCAGCAGCACCGCGAGCACGAACCCAAACGTCAAAGGCAGTCGCGTGTCGGACTTAACCAACAGCCAATAATGAAGCACTCCCGCCGCGCCGGCCAGATATACAATTCTGTGCAGCCGGTTCCAAAGCTTCCCACCCAGACGCTTCACCATCTTGTTAGTCGACGTGATCGCCAGCGGAATCATCAAGACAAACGCAGTCATGCCGATTGCGATGAACGGACGCTTTAAGACATCCGCCGGGACACTCTTCAAATTGAAAAAGCGATCAAACGAAACGTAAGTCATCAGGTGAAGGAAACCGTAGAAGAAGGCAAACAGTCCGAGCATGCGGCGAAACTTCACCAGCCAATTTGCGCCGGTGACTTTCCGCAACGGAGTAACCGCCAGCGAGATTGTGAGAAACACGAGTGTGAGCATGCCCGTCGTGCGCGTCACAAACTCCAGCGGGTTCGCGCCCACGCGTTTGTGCCACCAGTCCCACAACAAAAGGGCGAGCGGCACCAGCCCGTTAATGAACAAGACTACTTTGAAGAAGCGAGTGTCTTTCATGAAAAAGCGTTGTCCGTTGTCCGTGGTCAGTAGTCCGTTCAGCTTCGGGCTTGGATCTTAGAGCTTAGTTCTTAGAGCTTAGAATTCAGTCATTGACCAGTAACGGATCGCTACGGCTCAACAACTAATATCTAAGCTCTAAGAACTAAGCTCTAAGAATCAGTAACTGACAATCAGTA
>DASWQK010000520.1:0-7394 GCA_036403735.1 Pyrinomonadaceae bacterium | reverse complement strand
CTGATGCGGCCGTCGTGCGAGCTATCGTCATCCCTTACCACGCCGACGCTACTCCTTAAATCTTTCGATCTCGGCGGGCTTGCGCAGCATCTTGTTGACTTCGCCCAGATGCATCTCTTCTTCGGCGATCATCTTGCGGGCATACTCTTCGAGAAACACCGATCGATCAGAAACCAGCTCGAGCAATTTCTTGTAAAGCACCAAACCTTCCTTCTCAGCGTCCAGCGATTCCATCAGGATGTCGTTGATGCCATGCGCCTGGGTTTCAAGCAGCGCGCCGATTTTCAGAGATGGGTGCGCGCCAAGATGCGTCACCATCTCGCCCGCTTCATTCGCGTGCGCGAGACAGGTGGTAGCTTCGCCGCGCAACCAACTGACGATCGGAATGCGGCTGTAGCCGAAGACCATCAGTGCGTAATGCGTATAGCGCACCACCCCCGCCAGTTCGGTTTCGAGGATCTCGTTTAGCAAAGCGACGACTGCATTTTTGTCATAGGTTTGTTCTGACATGATGAAGAAATATTAAGTCTCGGAGTGATGAATAGTAAATGAGAGCTGGTTTCAGTCCGCGAAGCGGACGCCCGTCCGCTTCGCGGACTCATGACCGCTAGCGGTAACGCCGAGTCGCACCTCAACAAGCGCAGTTATTTGCGACACAAACGGCCAGGCTAGAAACCGATAATGCCGCCGTCCACCAATTTCTTAATCATCCGCAGACTGTCGGCTTCGCGAAATGGACAGACCGAAACGATCGAAGCCACATCCAATTCGCCATTGATCCGCGAAAGCACAAATCCTTCCTGCGGCCCGAGTCGCTCGTGCTCGAGTTCTTCGAAAGTCTCCAGCAGTTTTGGCACGGCATGGGGAAAGATTCCGTTCTCATAAACTTTCGCGATAAATTTCTTTTCCGCGTCTTCGCGCAAACGATTCGCTTCGTTGCTCTTGGGATCCTGATCCAGGACGCTATTGATTATAGCCAGCGCATTCTCAACGTTGTTCTCTTTCAGTTCCGAGCGCGCCAGTTTTAGCAACTCGGGTACGGTCTCTGGCAGCTTCAACGCTGAAAGGTCCGGGACCTCGACAAACTCAGCCTCTCCCGCTACCGCGATCACGCCTTTCTCAACCAGATCGAACAGCAATGCAGACGCATGGAACAGCGACGTGTGCATGTTGTAACAGATCTCGGCCGCCGTCATATGCTTCTCGACGTGATATAGAGTTTCGCGAATCTCTTTGCTTTCGTGCAGTGACTGCGTCCAGCCGCTGTTCAGGGAAAAGAAAGTCCGCTCAGAAGGAATCACTCGGCGATAGCGCGCCCATTCATCGATCCGATAAATGCCGTCCAGGATCACCGACGTAGCATCGACCTGGATGCGAATCAAATCGTCAGGCAAGGGCTCGCTGTCAAAAAATTCAAAGTT
The DNA here is from genome assembly GCA_036403735.1 of Pyrinomonadaceae bacterium. GTDB lineage: Bacteria > Acidobacteriota > Blastocatellia > Pyrinomonadales > Pyrinomonadaceae > UBA11740. The sequence goes on along the minus strand of DASWQK010000520.1, from coordinate 5,973 downwards.
CGCTTCTTCCCAAATGAACAGATCGTAAATAATTTCCAACGTGCGGGTGCGCAGGACTTCCATCACATCAGCCTGGCTGACGAATCCGCGCGAAGAGAGGATCGTTCCCAGCTTCGAACCCGAATGCCGCTGAATCTCGAGCGCCTCTTGCAGTTGATCTTCGGTAATCTTTCCGTAATGCAAGAGGACCTGGCCGAGAAATTCTTTCGGATCATTAGAGCTGGAACCGACAATTACTCCGTTCTCCAAAAAGATTTGCTTAACGACACGGGCGCGTCCGATTTTGAGCGTGCCTGTCTTCCGGCCCACCGCCAGAAACTGGAGCAGGTCAGAGACACTCATTGTTTTCAGAGTTCCGTGGATACTCATCGCATACAACGACGATCAATTTGGTGAGTTAACCGAGCGTGGAACAAAGGCAAGAAACCCCGAGACCAAAATAATTCCTAAAAGAGATTACCTGTTTGGATGTGAAATATTCAAGAGCCAGGGCGGCCATGGAGCGCCAACTCCCGCTCCAGATCGAGCCGGGCGGTCTGGGCTGAGTGCTCATGCTCGCCCCATTGCTCCCGCGGAACCAGCCACATAACTTCAAACTCGTTACCGTCCGGATCTTTTCCATACAATGATTTTGTGGCTCCATGATCGCTCTCGCCAACCAACGCACCCAGCTCAGCCAGAGTAGTTTTTGCGCGCGCCAGATCTTCGATCGTCGGCACCTCCCAGGCCAGATGGTAAAGGCCCGGCGAGCCTAAGGGCTCTCGGGTTCGCGAAGGCGTCGCGAATAATCCAAGGTCGTGATGGTTGACGGAATTCTTTGCGCGCAGGAAGGCGACCTTTCCCGGTATCTCTGAAATTACTTCAAAGCTGAACGCACGCTGATAGAAATCCACGACACTCGCCAGGTCGCGCACGAACAAGACGGCATGATTGAGTCGGATAATTGGAATCATAATCGACACCGCGGGTCACAAAGGCTTCAATGCGCTGCGCGCGAGTTTCTTTTTCAAATTCACATAACCTTGATCACCAGCCACCAGTTGGCCCAGTACTTTGCGAATGCCGCGATGGCCGCGGGCAAAATCGATCATCCGATCCGTGAATGGCGCACCCCAAAAGTTTCCATAAAACCGCCGCCGCATTTGAGACGCTCGTTTAAGTTCGGCGCCAAAATCCTTGCGCCAGATCTGTTCGTACGTCAACGGTTCGCCGGCGAGATAAGCTTGCGCGAACAACTCGGCTGAGCGCAGCGCATAATAAATACCTTCGCCGGTCACTGGATCGGCAAAGCCCGCGGCGTCGCCTAACAAAGCCCATCCGTCACCGCAGGCTTTGCGCGTGTCCCATGTGCGCGGCGAGAGCCCGGGAATGCGTGCGGCGTAACGTTCGGCCTTGCAGCGCAAATTGTCAATTTGCGTTTCGTCTGCCCTGTTCCACAACTTCATCTTACCCAAGTTACCAGCTTGCGCTACGTCGTAATAGCTCACCATGAAATCCCACAAAAGTTTATCGAGCGCGTCGTGCTCAAAAGCATCCTGAGTAGTCGCGATGCCGAAACTCACATGATCGACTCGCGGAAAAGCCCACGCATATCCGACCCACTTCGGCAGGAACGCGACTACCGTCGCCGCCTCGCCCGCTTCCGGTAACGGCGCGCGATAACCAAAAGCGACTTCCATTTCCGCCGGCGGCAATGGGCCGGCGAGCTTTTTTGCGATCGCACTGTTGGCGCCGTCAGCGCCGACTAAATATTTGCATGAGAACTCTGCGCCGCTCTGCGTGCGCACGATCCATCCATCGTCCGTACGTTTGAATCCACGCGCGGAAGTTTTCTCCGCTAAAACTTTCGCGCCGGCTTTCTGCGCGCGCTCGCGCAGGAAAGTATCGAAGGCAATTCGCGAATAGACTGCGAAGGGCTCATCGAGTTGCAAATGCAGATGCTTGCCCGAAGGCGAATACATGTCGAGTTCATCGATCGTTCGACCGACCGCCTCGAGCAAATGCGGCCAGGCCTTCAAAGCCTTGGACGTCACCCCGCCGCCGCAAGCCTTCGGCTCTCCCGGCGGGCGACCATCGAACAGGCCGACGTTGACGCCCGCGCGCGCTAACTGCTCAGCCGCGAACGATCCGGCGGGTCCGGCGCCAACAATCAAGACTTCGAAGTGAATCATGTGCGCGGCAATGATAGTTGGCGCTTTGTCCGCTCTGCAAATGGATCATTGGCACGGTGCGAGGCGCGCGGCTATGAAGTCAGTACCATCCGCGTCAGCGGATGGGTCGCGCAATCAACCTGTATTGAACCATGATCCCATCTGCTTACGCAGATTGTACTGACCTCATGCCTTCACGGTGCTAGAATCATCTTTCATTCCTCTGTGTTCTCTGTGGTCAATGATGATATGGCCCAAACGAGTTCATTAGTCTTCGCCGGGATCGCTCCGCACCCACCAATCATGGTGCCGGAAGTTGGCCGCGAATCTTCGATCGAGGTACAAAACTCTATTAGTGCCATGGCTGAGTTGACTGCGCGCGTGATCAGCAGCAAAGCCGAAACGGTGGTGATCATTTCGCCGCACGGGCCGCTCGAAGCGAATGCCTTCATCGCTTACGATGGACCGAAATTATTCGGCGACTTCGCGAATTTTCGGGCGCCGACCACGACCGTGCATGCCGAACTGGACGAAGAACTCCTTGACCAGATCACTCGCGCCGCAGCCAACGAGCATCTGATCGTGATGAGAGTCAGAGACTTCGATCTCGATCATGGAACGTCGGTGCCGCTCTATTTTCTGCAACGGAACGGTTGGACCGGTCGGGTCATCGCCCTGGGTTACAGCTTCTTATCAAGTGAAGATCACGTGCGCTTCGGCAATTGCGTGCGGGCGGCGATCGAGAAACTGGGACGGCGGGTCGCCTTCATTGCCAGCGGCGATCTGAGTCACCGGCTGAAACCTGACGCGCCCGCCGGGTACAACCTCAACGCGCATTTGTTTGATGAAGAAGTCGTCGATGCCATTCGCAGTTGCGCGACGAATCGTATCCTGGATATCGACCAGGAACTGCGTCGTACCGCGGGAGAGTGCGGATACCGATCGATGCTGGTAGCAATCGGCGCGACTCGCGATCTGGATGCAAATTGTGAAGTCATCAGTTACGAAGCGCCTTTCGGCGTCGGTTACCTCGTAGCGCAGCTTGCCGGGAACGACTCCGGTACAGAACCGCTTGCGATAGCAAGCGGGTTAACGAGCGCGGTATCAGAGGCCGGGGCGACAGCCACGAAGTCGAGCGCCGCTCCAAATCAGGGCAGTGACTCTAACTCGCTTGCTAGCGCAGGCGGTTCTGTAGCATCTCTCGCTCGTCGCACGATCGAAACCTTCATCACCAGCAGCAAGGTCATCGATCCGCCCGACGATCTTCCCGACCTCTTCAACGCCCGCGCCGGTTGCTTCGTTTCCATCAAAACGCGTGACGGCGATCTGCGCGGCTGTATCGGCACGATCGATCCGGTCAAAGACACGCTGGGTGAAGAGATCATCGCGAACGCGATCAGCGCCGCCACGCGCGACCCACGATTTACACCGGTGCGCGCCGCTGAACTTCCTAATCTCAAGTACTCTGTCGATGTTCTTTCCGCGCCTGAGCCGTGCAGTTTCGACGATCTTGATCCGAAGATTTACGGTGTGATCGTGGAAGACGAAAGCGAATTTCGCCGGGGGCTGCTACTTCCAGATCTTGAAGGCATCGACACTGCCGAGCAACAGGTCGAGATCGCTTCGGGCAAAGCCGGCCTCACTCCCGACGCGGATGTAAAACTCTTCCGTTTTCGCGCGGAAAGATATTCAGAGTGAGCTCGCGTCTTCACGCCGAAGGCTTGGGATAAGGTCACGCGAATCAGCGAATCATCCTTGCAACTTTCGTTACTTTCTTGATTTGCCGTTTTCATTTAAGATGCGCCGCTGCGCAACGTGCGACGGAGCCTCATGAAACAATCCAGTCTCATTCATGTAGAGAGTATTGAAAAGGCAATTTATCTGATTCGCGGCGAGAGGGTGATGCTTGATCGTGATTTGGCGGCCCTGTACGGTCTTGCCACGAAGGCTCTGAAACAGGCTGTGAGGCGAAATCTCGATCGTTTTCCGAATGACTTGATGTTCGTGCTTGATACTAATGAGTTTCGCAGTTGGAGGTCACAATTTGTGACCTCCAAAGCAGACCAGAAAGGAACTTCGTTATGCGCCGATGGCCTTCACCGAACATGGAATTCTTATGTTGTCGAGTGTCTTAAACAGCGACCGGGCGATCCAGGTCAACATTGAAATCATGCGCGCGTTTGTAAATCTCCGGCGAATGCTGGCGAGTAATGTTGAGTTGGCCGACAAGCTTAAGGAACTCGAGAGCAAATACGACCGACAATTCAAAGTCGTCTTTGATGCGATTCGGCGACTGATGTCCTCGCAACGGCCGGCTCGCAAAACCAATCGGCTTTCGTTAATAATTATGGCATCAACCGGGCTGCTTCTCGCGTGTCAGAACCGGATCATTGGGCGAGGGAAAATCTCCCGAATCGTCTAGTCCGCTCCATCTCATACACCAAAACGGGGACGGAGTACTCCGTTCTTGCAGTAATTTCTTTAAAATTCAACGCCTCTTATCTGATAGAGTCCACGGCACGGATGTTGCCGTTCTTGTTCGACAAAGGGGAGAATCAACCAAACAATGAAAAATTTAAGCACAAAGATTGGCGGCGCTATTTTGACGCTCGCTTTCATATTCGGAATATCAGCCGTGTCCGGGATGACGGCTCAGGCGCAGAATCGGCGCGACCGCGACAACGATTCACGCCAGGATCGCAGACGTGACGATCGCGCCCGGCGAACCAGCAACCAGACACAGAATCGGGACTGGCGACAAGACAACAATCGCGATCGCGAACGCCGTGAAGAAGCTGCTCGGCGCGCCCGCGTCTATGACAATGGCCGCTATAACAATGGTAGCTACAACAACGGCAGCTACAACAATGGTAGTTACGGCAACTACGGTTCGTACGGAAACAACGGCGGCTACGGAAACCGCAGTGGCTATGGTAACTACGGTGGCGGAGCTGCTCAGCAACAGGGTTACCAGTACGGCTTGAACACGGGCGCCAGTGATGCCCAACGCGGTCAGAGCTATAGCCCGCAGCGATCGCATTATTGGCGGAACGCTTCGTCACAGGCTTTTCGCAGCGGCTTCGAGCAGGGCTATGCGGCAGGTTATCGACAGTACGGCGGTTATGGAAACCGTGGCGGCTACGGCAATCGCGGCGGCATTCTCGGCGGCATCTTTGGCCGGCCTTAATCAGTTCCAAACAAATAAGGTCTAAATGATCTGAAATGCCGCGAGCTTACCTCGCGGCATTTTTGTTGGAGCGCAGGCATCTTGCCTTGCATTGAGCGCGAAGCGCGAACTACTTCGTCCCTTCCCACTTACAACTGATCATCTTGTTCACTCTGCATACCTCATCGCATCGCGCTCTGGTCAGGGTCTTACCAAGTGAAACCGGTTTCTGCTGATCATTCACCCCCGAACATTCGTGTTCAGGATGGCTGGGCGAAGCTCTGCAAATGATGCCCTGATCAGTGTTGAGAGTCGCCTTGCTCAGCCGCCATCGTTGGTTAGGTCCATCGTTACAAGATTGCAGGTAAATGGGAGCATAGTTCCCCGTGCCCTTCCGCAGGATGTCGAGGCACCGATTATTTTGCACGTCGCGTATTTCCAGATTGACGCCAAACTGGGACATGGCCCACTTCTGGCTGACCTTACCGGGGCTGCACTCAGTTTGAAGCACCGGCGTACGGCCGACAATCTTTTCGTTGGAAACTTCCAGGCACAGATCACTGTGCGCAGGCGATATTGTGTAATTACCCGAGCCGTCACTGGTGACATTAAATTTCTGATTGTTGCTCGCCTCCGTTTTGTCGCAGTCGAAGGTCT
>DASWQK010000519.1:0-2503 GCA_036403735.1 Pyrinomonadaceae bacterium | reverse complement strand
TGGAGACAGACCGAAGGGCGCATAACTCATTTTGTTGCGGGTCTCGGAACCTGCGGCACGTTTACCGGAGTCGGACGAAAGTTGAAAGAGCTGAATCGGTCCGTACGCCTGATTTCAATGGAGCCCGATTCGCCGATTCACGGATTGGAAGGTCTGAAGCATTTGCCGACGTCGCGCATGCCGGGAATTTTCGATCCGAAGTTGGCTGACCAGCAGATCGAGATCGCCACCGAGGAAGCCCAGGCGATGACTCGACGCCTGGCACGGGAAGAAGGTTTATTTGTCGGCGTCAGCGCGGGAGCCAATGTGGTCGCCGCTATGGCTCTCGCGCGGAAGTTGCCGCACGACTCAGTAGTAGTGACAATTCTTTGCGATGGCGGTGAACGCTACATGAGCGAACGCTTTTGGACTGAATGATGTTTGTCGCAGACTAAACTTGTCGAACATTTTGAGCAAATATGTCAACGGATAAGAACAACTTCGATATCGCCACGCAAGTGGTCCACTCTGGAGAGAAGGACAAAACCCCGACGGGCCAGCCAACTACGACACCGATTTATGCGTCGGCCACTTACACGTACGAGTCGATGGACGATATCGACAAAGTGTTCGCGGGTGAAAAGCCCGGATACATTTACACCCGCTATGGAAATCCCACCGTCGCTGCGTTGGAAGATGTGATTCGCACCGTTGAAGGTGGCGCGACCGCGTGCGCCTATTCATCGGGAATGGCGGCTTTGCATGCGGCACTGTTCGCTTGTGAGCTGACGCCGGGCGCGACGGTGCTGGCTTCTCAGGATCTCTACGGCGCCACAACGAACCTCTTGCTAAATATCTTCGGCGCCTTTGGAATCAAGACCGTCACCGCCGATTTCAGCAATCTGGAAGAGGTGAGAACGAAAGCCCGTGAAGCAAAGCCGCGCGTGCTTCTGGCTGAAACGATCTCGAACCCGTTGCTCAAAGTTTGCGACATCGATGTTTGCGCTGAGATCGCGCACGAAGCGGGCGCCCGGCTAATCATCGATAACACGTTCGCCTCCCCATATCTTTGCCAACCGCTAAAGCATGGAGCGGATCTGGTAGTACACAGCGCGACAAAGTTTCTCGGCGGACACGCCGACGCGATGGGCGGGGTGGCGATCTCGCGCGATGAAGTCGACAGCGCCGCGTTAATTGGCGTGATGAAACTTGTCGGCGGGGTATTAAGTCCGTGGGAAGCGCACGAGATTTCGCGCGGAGTGAAGACGCTTGCCGTGCGCATGGATCGTCATTGTGACAACGCACGCACGCTGGCTGAGCGACTGAAGGATCATCCGCGCATCGGCCGGGTTTACTTTCCGGGCCTCGCCTCCGCCGAACATCGCACCATCGCCGGGCGAATGTTGCGCGCGCCACACGCCGGCGCTCTGGTTGCCATTGAATTGAAAGACAACACGCGTGAAGACGCTTTTCGATTTATGGACGGGCTGAAGCTCTGCGTACGATCGACCAGCCTGGGCGATGTATTTACCAGCGTGTTGCATCCGGCAACTGCTTCGCACCGCGATCTATCGCCGGCGCGACGACGTGAATTGGGAATCAGCGACGGGCTAATTCGAATTTCCGTGGGCATTGAAAACGTTAATGACATTATCGCGGACATCAAACAGGCTTTGGCAAACTGAATTGGAGACAGGATTACCACGATTCACAAGATAAGAAGCTAAGAAGTTTTTGAGATCTTTCGTTTTCTTAATCCTGTAAATCCTGTCTATTTTAAGATGATTGAATTCAACGAGGATCATTCTCAGGAGATGCGTGCGCACGGCGAGCGCGACTATCCGTTTGAGTGTTGCGGCTTGATGCTCGGACGATTCGACAACAGCCGCAAGCAGGTTGTTGAGACTTATCCAATTTCAAACGCTCGCGAGGAAGCAGCCAAGCGTAATCGTTTTTTGATTCGCCCGGAAGAACTGATGCGCGGCGAGAAATACGCGCGCGAAAAAGGTTTGGACGTCGTGGGCTTTTATCATTCACATCCCGACGACCGCGCCGTGCCTTCGCAATACGATCTGGAACACGCGTGGCCGACTTATTCGTACATCGTGATCGCGGTTGAAAAAGGTCGGGCCGCTGATTTGCGATCATGGGAGATGGAGCCCGACCGATCGCGGTTTAATGAAGAAGAGATTATGACTCGATAGTTTAGGCGCGGGAGTTTGTGAATGGGTGCCCGCTCGGTCGGGCGGTAGCCCGACTCTAAACAGAACTATTGAGACGAGGAAACAATCATGCCAGTCACCATCACTATACCGACACCGCTGCGACAATTCACCGGCGGACAATCTGAAATTCAAGTCGAGGCCGGTACCGCCGGCGAGGCTTTAGATCAATTGACAACGACGCACACTGAGTTGCGTCGTCATCTTTTTAACGATCAAAATACGATGCGAAATTTCGTCAACGTTTATGTGAACGATGAAGATATTCGTCACATCAGCGGCCCAGCGACTCCGGTGAAAGA
>DASWQK010000518.1:0-5799 GCA_036403735.1 Pyrinomonadaceae bacterium | reverse complement strand
ATTGAGATTCTACCCGTGGAGATCATCCTTCGACAATGCTTCAAGCGCTTCACCTTAGTCAGGCTGGTCATTTCCCTTCTTTGCTTCCGGCAGCTTGTGCGGTTCGTAATAGGGTTTGCCGTTGAGCTTCTGAACTTCTTTTTTAAAGTTCGTCCCGTAATCACGATCAGCGTCCGACAAGGCCCACGCCTGACGCTTGTAATTCCAGTTGTCGGGATCGAGTCGCTGAGCTTCCTTGAAATGAGGAATCGCGTCAGCGCCGTTACCTTGCTTGAACAGAAACTCGCCGAGGGCGAATTCAGCATCGGCCTGCAACCGATCGTCATTCACCGGTCTGAGCCTGGCTTTTAGCTCATCCGCGCTGAGCGCGTAGATACTCTTCGCTCCGCGCGCCGCCCAGTCACGAATCGCGTCGATGTAGTTTGCCGACTCCATGTTGGTAAATGATTTGAAGCGATCGTCGATGAAGGCGACCTCGTTCGGCCGAACGATGCGCCCTCGTTCATCAATCCACACAGCGGTAGGCACGTTCACCATGTGATACTTCTGCGTGACGATTTGCCGTTCGTCAATCAGCGCCGTGTACTCCGGTTTGGCCGCCGTGATCCAGGGCCCGGCATCCTTCGCGCCGCCCGTGTCCTGGGCCACTGAGATGATTTCCAAATTCTTATCCTTAAGTTCTTTAAAGAAGACCTGCCAACCTGGCAGGTCGAAACGGCAGCCTCACCAGGAGGCCCAGGTGACCAGCAGAACTTTCTTGCCACGAAAATCAGCCAGCGAATGCGGCTTGCCGTTGAGATCCGGCAGCGTGAAGTTCGGGGCTTCCAACGAAGCGAGGAAGCCGTTCTGTTCTTCAGCTCGAACGCCAAAGTACCAGACGTTGTTCTTCTGATCGGTAACGAAGGATTGTCTGATAAGTCGCGCGAAATTGCTCAAGTTAAACCAGGTCGTGGCGCCTTTCGTCGAAACAAATTCTGCCTTGCGATCTTTGGGCAAGGGAAAGCAGAGTTCATCGCGACAAACTCCCTGCGGCTTGATCACAAATCGCGTCGCCCGAGTAAGATCGCTGGTGGTTATCCAAAGGTCACTTGATCCAACGGCTAATGCGGTAACTTCACTCGCAACTCCGTCGTAGATCACAGTGCGCGAGTTTTGATCTGAGGCGCGGGCAGCGGCGACGGTCGCGAGAATAATCGCGAAGATGGCAAGATACTTAGTCATTCGCTATTCTTCCCTCTCTTGATTAGCTGGCGACGCTCAATGATGGGCGTCAATGATGGGGCTTCCAGGAAGGTCCGCCAAATTTACTAACCGCCTCGTACGCCAGCTGGGCTCGCCACGAACTCACTCCGCACTTTTTGGCTAACTCCCGAAAGAGCTTATCCACATCGGCGCGCACAAATTCTCTCGAAGGCGAGACCGTGCCCTCCAACGGAACTTCGTCTGGAGGTAATACGCCACCGTGCCGATAAAGCAGATCGTGGAACACCGGAGCTACGTTGGAGAGATCATCCTTGTCGATTATTGCCCAAAAGATTCGCGGAATGCTGGCACGGTCATACTTGAAATCCTTCAGGACGGTGATGTCGTAGCCGGCGTCGGCATGATAAGCGTAGTCCTCGACAACCACATAGTCTTTGGTCGCGCCAATCTGCATTACCTTGATCCCGGGAAGGTCGCCGCCAGGATTCGGATTAGAAAAGATCCGGTCGACCGCGTCGTCGATAAAGTCCTGCGGAACGGCAATCGTATTCAGATTGACGACATTGAGCAGACTCTCGATCGGGGCTGCATTTTCGTCGACTGATTCGACTGCTGGTGGGTTGGTAGCGCTAACCACCAAACTGAATGGCGATCCTGGCTCGCCGCTTATGGTCGCTTCAACCGATCCCTCTTTGTAGAGCTTATCGATGTCGTTTAATTGGGCTTGGAGTTTTTCGATGTTCATGGTCAATTCCTTTGGAGCAGGAGTGTGAGAGCGTCGAAAGTGCGCGCAGGATATCCTCGCGCTCAAAGCGTGTCAACTCGTCCCTGGTTGTTTCATCTACCTCTTCCACACCGGCAGCACAATCCGCGACGGATACTGCGGCGAGTGATAGACGCGCTCAGTCGCTTTCTGAAAATCTGCGTCGCTGCCCAGCTTGTAATTCGCCATGAACTTCTGCGGGTTGCGCGCGACCAGCGGGAACCAGGTGCTCTGAACCTGGACCATGATGCGGTGGCCTTTCTTGAAGGTGTGCACGATGCCGGGCATCACATAAGAAATCTTTGCCGGTACATTCGGCCGCAGCGGCTCAGGCCGTTCAAAGCTGTTGCGAAAGCGCGCCGGCATCGGCTCGCCGCGCAGAAGCATTTCGTAACCATTGGGCGTCAAGATCGACCCGGTTGAATCCTGCGGCGGCCGCATTCTTTCTGGTTGCCCGTTTGGCAATTTGTTTCCGGTTTCCGGATATTGATAATCGTCCGGAAAAACATCGATCAGCTTCACGATGAAGTCTGAATCAGTGCCGCTGGAAGAAACAAATAGCTCCGGCTTAATGCTGCCGGCTACGGTGATGTCTTCAGTCAAAGGATCAGTCTGATAAACGAGCACGTCGGGTCGCGTCGCTGCAAACCTCTGATCTTCTGTCATGAAATCGCGCGGATAGCGGATCGTGTCACTGTTTCTTTTTTCGGTGAAAGGCACGGGATTCCACGGATCGCTTACATACTCGTCATACCAGGGTTGTCTCGGGCCGGCGCCGGCCGGCGGCAGTTTGCTCGTGAAAGCTCGCTGCTCGTTTGCGCCATTGCCAAACGCAAGTTTGCCATCCGACATTAAGTAAACAGGAGTGTCCCTCGAAACAGTCGGCGACCAGTTTGGTAGATCGCCCCATTGATTCGCGCCGGTGTCAAAGACGTTGACCTCTTTGATTTGCGAGATGTCGCCCAGGTCTTTTAAAAAGTGATTGAAGAATGGCAGCTCGAAATGCTCGCGATAATATACGCCGGTCTTCATTCCAAAGTACGCCGTGCCCAGCCAATCGCCATCAGTCCGGGCCCAACAGCCATGACACCACGGGCCCATTACGAGCACGTTAAAGATTCCAGGGTTTTGCTTTTCGATACTTTGATAAGTTCCCAGCGCGCCAAATAAATCTTCATCGTCGTACCAGCCACCGACCGTCATCACTGCCGCGTGAATATTCCGGAGATTCGGAAAGATGTTTCGCTCTTTCCAAAACTGATCATAGTTCGGATGCGCCATCATCTGGTCCCAAAACTTGAGGCGAAAACCAAACTGCTTCTCAAACGCATCACCGGAATTTTTCATCCCGCCCATGTCGAAATAAAACTTGTAGCCATCCTGGGTCCCATAATTGAACGGCTTCACATAATCGTTATTCGACGTGGGCACGGGACGCGGCTGGCCAAAGCCGGTAAAGAAAGAAAAGTTCTGCGCCAGAAACAGCGCGCCATTGTGATGATTGTCGTCGCCGTGAAACCAATCAGAGACGGGCGCCTGGGGCGAGATGGCTTTGATCGCCGGATGACCATCGATGCCCGCCATTGAAGTGTAAAAGCCCGGGTAAGAAATTCCGTAAACACCGACCCGGCCGTTGTTGTTCGGCACGTTCTTAATCAGCCAATCGACTGTGTCATAGGTGTCGGTGGTCTCATCGATCTGATTTCCCTTCTTGTTCGGAATGTATGGCCGGACATCTTCATAAACACCTTCGCTCAGATAGCGACCACGCACGTCACCATATACGAAAATGTAACCTGCGCGCGCAAACAACTCGTCCGGCCCAAGCGAGCTCTTGTAATTGTCCGGGCCATAAGGGCCGACGCTGTAGGGCGTGCGATCGAACATGATCGGATATTTCTGTTTCTTGTCTTTCGGCTCATAGATACAGACAAAAAGCTTCACGCCGTCGCGCATCGGAATCATGACTTCGCTCTTGGTGTAATGACTCTTGATGTAGTCAGCGAGCTCACGCTGCTGTGGCGTTAACTGGGCAGGTTGGGCGGATGAAGCAGCCGCGCTGAAGAGCAAGACAAGAATTGCGATCGAAAGTTTGAAGAAGCGATTTGGTTTCATGGTGTCTCCGAAGAACTGCCCAGCTTTAGAATTGCCGAGGCAAAGACTCAGGCTCCCAGCAAGTACTCTGCTAGTGTCTCAGTAATGATGTAACGAGCAACATTGTTGTATCTAATGTCTCTTACAAGTCCATGGTTTTCCAATAGACGAACTTTGTTCGCGAGCTCTGGGTGATCGTCCAAAATAATATGTCAGCGTGGCGTCTCGCGAATTGTAGATCCACTCCTTCTTTAGCAAGACAAATTCCCGCCAAAGCGGTGATTGGCTAAATCGGTTCTCATTTCTGCAAGAAGCTCGGGCATGAGCTTTTCGACTTTCGTTAACGAGTCCGACTTGGAAGAGGTTGGTCCATCTTTGACATGCTCCGTTCCTGACGTTGCTTGTCGAAATATCAGCGGCCGAATCTTGTCCCAGAAGAACCAAACAGCAGCAATCCCGCCCAAAATCGTGGCTGTTGCAAGAACCACATTCAGTTTATTAATCATTACTGAATGCCTTCTGCGCGTCACGCGGCGCTTCGATCACTATAAAAAGGTCGGTGGATATAAGTAGTCTTCGCCGCTTTCATCAATGATTCTTAGATAATTGCTTCTCATCGCGGAGTCATCTGGTAAGAGATGGTAAACAGTTCGCACGTTCAAGTCGTCCGGATAGCCAGCGTTATCAATGCAAACCGCAAATTGCGGCTGAATGCTTTCACCTTTCATGATTTTCAATCTAACGCAATCCCGCCAGCCCCAACATCTCCAGAAACTGCCTTTGCGTGCGCATGTCGATTGACTGCGCCACTAATTTGCCTTCGCGATCGTAAACAAAACTCTTGGGAATGCCGTCGATGTGAAAGAGATCGTTGACTTTGCGCCCCGGATCCAGAAGGACCGGATATGTCACCGGCCGCTCGGTCAGGAATGGCTTGATCTTGGTTACCTCTTCATCGTCAATCGCGAGGATAACCAACCCCTGGTCCTTGAATTTTTTGTAGAGCGCATCGAGATCCGGCATTTCCTTCCGGCAGGGCGGACACCAGGTCGCCCAGAAATTAACCAGCACAACCTTTCCGTGCAGCTCACCCAGCGTCCAGCTCTTTCCCTGCAAGTCAGTCAGTGTGAAGTCTGCTTTTTGTCGAGCCTGATCATCTGCTTCCAGTTTTGCGAGCGCCGCCGCGTATTGCGGACTGTCGACTGATGCTTGCACGTGCTCGTAACGCACGAGCGTGGCCAGCTCGACATAAGGAAAAGCCGGCTCAGTTCCATTCATCGGCACCGGCTGTTCGCGCAGCGCAGCGGCCAGAGTGGTCGCGACTTCCTGCAAAGTGTCATGCCCGAAATCTCCTTCGGTCGAAAGGTTCGCCAGCCCATTTGCCAGATTAAGTTTGTTCGCAGTTTTCGGCAGTCGCCGAATATCGAGCGCGAGCTGTTTAGTGGTGCGCGCCCGCACATCGTCGGGCAAACTCCGAAGATGTGTGATCCGATCGCGGATCGGCGTCTCGTCCTTCGTCCACGATACGTCCTGAGCGTTCGTGATTCCGGACAGAGCCATCGCGCTGAGTAGGAAAGCGGCTAGAAACAGGAACACTGTGGCGGTCACGGAAGATCCGGTTTGACTCATGATTTTTTTCGCTCGATTTTTGCGATTTAATCATCATTTTCCCAAACTCGCAAAGGCGGAGTTATACTAAGCCTTCCACCCGATAAGCCTTGACGAGAAAGTTTGGAGTA
>DASWQK010000517.1:0-6416 GCA_036403735.1 Pyrinomonadaceae bacterium | reverse complement strand
CAAATCCCTTACACGTATATTTCGGATCAGGTGATTCGCAACACGCCGAAGCTGCGTGACAAATTCGACGTGATCATCTTTCCACCGGTTGGCGGCTCAGCCCAGGCGATCGTCAACGGAATTCCGATGCGCGGCGCAGCTATCCCCTGGAAAGCCAGCGACGTCACACCGAATATGGCGTTGAGCCCAGACCAAACCGACGACATCCGGGGTGGAATGAGCCTGAGCGGCGTGGTCAACCTGCAAAAATTTATCGAAGACGGAGGCCTTTTTATACCAATCACGAACTGTGCGCGCGTACCGGTCGACTACGGGATTGTTACTGGCGTCGGCATTCAAGAGCCACGCCAACTCCAGGCGCGCGGATCGGTTTACAACGCCACGTTTGCCGATCGCCGCAGCCCGATTGCCTACGGTTATGCTGAGACGCTGCCGATTTATTTCAACCAGGCACCGCTGTTTCAAGTTGCGGGCGGTGGCGGCGGTGGCTTTGGAGGAGGGGGAGGCGGCGGCGAAGGTGGAGGCGCGGGCGGTGCTGGCTCGCGTGCTTCGGGCCGGGGCTCGTTGACAGATCCGGATATCATTCAGGCGATGCCACAAGCCGCACCACCCGTGCGGCAATCGCCCGAGCAATTGACTCAGGAACAAAGACTACAGCAAGGCGCTTTCTTCATTCCCGCGAACCAGCGTCCACGCATTGTCCTAAGATTCGCTTCGGACGAGAAGAGCCTTTTAATTAGCGGAATGTTGGCGGGCGGATCGGAATTGGCAAATGCGCCGGCAGTTGTCGATGTACCTGTGGGCCAGGGCCACGTCGTGATGTTCGCTAACAATCCGATGTGGCGTCATCAGACGCAGGGAAGTTTCTTCCTAATCTTTAACGCCGCGCTAAATTATGATCACTTGAATGCTGGGCGAGACAGACCAGCGGGACCGGGAAGCGACCGTACGCGGGGCGGCGACGACTACTAGATCTAAAGATTGGTGCCCCCGGCAGGACTCGAACCTGCGGCCCTCTGCTTAGAAGGCAGATGCTCTATCCACTGAGCTACGGGAGCTTTGTCTTTCGATTTCGCCGAATACTAGCACGGGCCCGTCATCACTCCAATCGTGCCGGCAAAAGAAAAAGGCTGTCGGATACACTCCGACAACCTTGCTCGTTAAGCTAGAGCTAAATCCTGTTTTATGCTGCTCGGGTAATCTCGGCAGCTTCAGCATAAACCCGACGACCATTGAGAGCATCATCGATGATCTCTCGAACCGCTGAAATGTCCGGATTCACATCCATGCGGTCGCACGCGGCGAGATGACGAATGATACCCTCGGTAGCAATTTCACCTGCGGTACCGGTCAATTTCGAAAACCGCCGTGCTTGAATATGGTCGATTCTTTGAAGCCGCTCAGCCAGCGGCAGGCCCTTGTAAAGATTCACGATTCGCGCAGTCTCCTTATAAACAGATTAAATTAACTCACTGGAGTCGATGTCTTACTTTAGATGTCTTCCGACACACTTAGGATGCAAATTCCTTACGTTTTCGCATTTTTTGCAGAGTACTAGCCCAAGGAACGGGGGAATAGATGACCTGAACTGTACCAGCAGAACCCGGCACTATAACACATTCAGCTCAGAAAAGGGGAACTATTTGATTCTGTTTTAGCTCAGCCGGGAAGGGCCCACAGTAGACTCTTTTACCACGCGTACCCCCAGCTCAATGGGTCAAGACAGCAAAGCGCCGGCGACGCCCCATTATCCCAAGGGACACTTCGCCGACGCTTGATACCGTTCGCGAAAAGCAGTTCCTGGAGCCGTGTTGCTGGCTATTTTCGCGGAAGGACGGAATCCTTCATTGCCTTGCCGACGCGAAACTTGAGCGTGGTCTTTGCGGGGATCTGGATGGTCTCGCCCGTAGCCGGGTTCCGACCTTCGCGCGCCTTCCGTTCGGATCGTACCAACTTCCCGAAGCCGGGGAGCACGAACTCACCGTTCGTCTTGACCTCGTTAGTGGCCAACGTTGCCAAATCCTCGAATAACTGTTTCACCTGCGCACGTTTCATTCCAGTCCGCTCTGCAAAGTAATTGATAACGTCGGACTGAGTCATCCGCTTCTTGCCTGCTGCCGTAGTCGCCATTTGTGGTGTAACCCCTCCAAATTTCAACGAAATGGGAAAACTTGTCGGAGCCACATATACCACAGACAAGGCTTAAAGTCTGCTAAAAATCGCTCTTTTTTGGGAATTTCCGAAATTATTTTGGTCGGGAGGAGAATCCAATCGAGATGAACTTCAGCGCGCCAACGCGTAAGAACACTTTCCCGTGGGCTGCGGGAAACCAAATCTCATTAAGCTGATGACTTTGGTCGGGGCGAGAGGATTCGAACCTCCGACCTCTCGGTCCCAAACCGAGCGCACTACCAGGCTGTGCTACGCCCCGTGTCTTGCATCCCTGCTGAAGAGACTCGACATTCTAGCCATCCCCAGAAGCCGTGGTCAAGGATCGCAAAAAATCCAGAGCCCCTTTCAAGGCATATGCACGATGACTAATTTGGTTTTTCACTTCATCTGACAACTCTCCAAACGTCTCACTGTAGCCGTCCGGAACAAACACCGGATCGTAGCCGAAACCGTTTGACCCTCGCGGCACCTTTGCGATGCGACCTTCACAAACGCCGACCGAGACGCTGAGAATTCGACCACCTGAATTCGCGACTGCGACTGCCGAAACAAATCGCGCCGCTCGGTCGCCTGGTACTCTCTTTGAGAGTTCCGCTAATAGTTTTTCTATGCGTTGTGCGTCAGAAGCGCCGGCGCCGGCACATCGCGCGGAGTACACGCCGGGAGCCCCACCGAGGGAATCAACCTCCAACCCTGAATCATCAGCTAACGCCAATGACCCCGTTTGTTCCGCGTAAACACGAGCCTTCAAACAGGCGTTTTCAGCGAACGTCGCGCCAGTCTCTTCAACTGATTCGATTAACGGGAAGGAATTTAGATCACAGAGGATGAAAGGCAAATCGCGTAATAGCTGGCGCAGCTCGAATAGTTTTCCGCTATTTCGCGTGGCGATTACTAAAGTCTGTTGGCTCATTTCTCAGGAAACAGTTGTGTTGTGATGCCGCCACTGATGCCGAAGGATGAGCGACTGGTCCAGTCGATTGCCCCGTTCTTTATCATCAACACGCTGACCGCTAGAGGAAGCGTGCGCGCAGCCTGGTCAATCGCCGGAGCGTTAGTAGAGAAAGTCGAACGCGGGTGAGTTGAAAATGCCTCAACGAAGGAGATTGCGGCGCGCGAATCGTTGGTGAAAGTTACGGCGGTCAGGGGTAACGAAACATCTACGATCTTCTGGGATTGACGGAATGAATCAGATAAGAGGATGGATTGAGAACTCGCGCGCGCTTGCAAACAGCGACGCACGTCTTCACCTGGCCCAATTAAGAAGTTGTTCCCCACGAAACCGGCCGTCCAATTATCGATTGATGAAACAAGCAAATCAGCGTCACCCAGTTTTTCGGCCCTTGGGTTTTTCCCAAGACGCTCCTTGACGGACTTTTCCAGAGCCGGCCGATCAAAAACGTCGGCGATGAGTACCGCCGGAGAATCTTCTTCGAAACGGATTGTTTGTACGCGCGTTCCAACTCCTCTGGTGAAAGCATCTGGATCGTCGATGCCGTACGCCTTCAATAAGCTTTTCAACAGGGGTCGTGCGGCAATCGCACCCAGGAGATCGGCGTGCGATGAAACGACCGCATTAACATCTACCCAGACGCTGGCGCTGTCATGAAACCTATAAATAGAAAACGAATGGATGTCCGGCGGCACGAACGAAAGCTCCGTCAACTCAGGTCCCCGATCTGGCAGCATGCTGGCGCGCAACTTATCGGTGACGCCGTCTGCGAGCCCGATGGAACAGTGATCTTCAACTGCGCCATCAATGAATTTCGATGTCCACCCTATGTGCTTTACAAGCCCACCGAACATGTCAGCAAACAAGCGGGCTTTAGTTAGCGAATCATCCGAAACACCTTTACGATTCTCAGCATTAAGAACGTACGCTTGGAGCAGCGACTTGACCCCGCTTTGGCTAACAAATCCGAACGCAGCCGCATTGGACGCCTCTGTCGCACGTCGGATGTCCTGAAGGTCGGAACCATCCCTGAGAGTCGCGCGTCTTCCAGCGCTTGCTTCGATCGAATGCAATACCGATGATTCGTCGTTCGCAACAATAACCGTTGTGTTAACAAACGCGACCACGATTTTCCGAGATGCATCCTCGGACTGCCACTCCTGAAGGTCAACGCCTTGCATCTGCTTTCGCACTGCAACTGGGTTTCCAAAGTTCTTTCGTGCTATGTCTTCGAGGTGGCGCTCCACCGCGGCGCGCATTCGCCACTGCGATGTATGCGTTTCAATAATGAAAGTGAGGAGAGGTTTTATGACGAGCGTAGATCCACTCTCGGATCCTTCTGCGCCATTTAGAACAACCGAGACCTGAGCACGGGCAAAGAGCAATGCGTCCGCCGGCCCGATTCCGGTCCACCGCGCCAGCCGGATCCACCAACGATTAGGTGCCAGGTTCGATGGCGACCCCAAGAGGGGCCCAAACGCCTTCCAAGCCTTCGTCTCTTCGATGCCACCCGTAACGCCCGTCAGATCGTTAATCTCTACGAACGCCAGACTATCGGCTGGCGCCCACGCCGCAAGGTCTACGCGCCTCGGCCGATTTCCGTAGATCCACGCGCCGAGAGCGGCCACGATTAGCAGCAAGACTATTATTTTGACAGGGTGACGCTTGATCAACACGGGCATCGTAGCGGTTCGCTCCTCCAAGGGCAATCCGCAGTTTTCAGCAACTCTCGCCGTATTTCAACTGTTTAGCCGCGAATAATAGTGTTGACAGTTGTTGGCCACGTATTGTAGCCTAAGCATGGCAGTGATGGCCCAGACCTTCTACCAGGTGGGCTCTAATCTTAGTCGCTGCTGGCGGCGCCCCGCCGAAATAACCGCCCCGCTCTTCGCTGAGGCGAAGTCAACAAAAACCGTTTAGGATAATCTGATGATGAACAATGCAAGCTATCCCTGCCGAATTCGACTAGTGCGCGCTGGTTTATCTCGGGCGCGCCGTGCGCGAGCGCGAATGCGCCGTCAACGTCTACTCATGTTCAGGTTAGCGAGGAGTAATTAAGTTATGTGGAAACGCACGAACAAGAGCATGGTCGGCGTCGACATTGGCTCGAGCAGCGTGAAGGCCGTCGAGCTTCAGGGCAAGAATGGCGATTTCCAACTGGTGAGTCTCGGCTACGAATCATTGGAGCCCGACTCAGTCGTTGATGGCCAGATTATGGAATTGAACTCCGTGTCGAACGCGATCTCGAGCATCTTCAACGAACACAAGATCAAAACAAACCGAGTTGCCGCCGGAGTAAATGGTCATTCGGTGATCGTCAAAAATATTATTTTGCCACAGATGAGTTCGGCAGAGTTGCAGGAGTCGTTCGCGTGGCATGCTGAAGAGCACATCCCGTTCGACATCGCTGATGTCACCCTGGACTATCACGTCACCGGCAATACTGACGATGCGATTCACGTGTTAATGGCCGCGTGCAAGCGGGACAAAGTCGCAAATCTCAAGCAGGCGATTCAACTCGCCGGCAAACAGCCCGCCATCATCGACGTCGATGCGTTTGCGCTTCAGAATTGTTACGAATTGAATTACGACCCACAGCCAAACGAAGTTGTTGCCCTGCTCAACATTGGCGCATCGACCACGAACATTAACATCTTGAATGGCAATCGTTCAGTGTTCACCCGCGACGCCACTTTCGGTGGCAATCAATACACGTCGCTGCTGCAAAAAGAGCTGGGCGTAACTTTTGAACATGCCGAGCAGGTGAAACGTGGCATGCCCTTGCCGGAACCTGTTGAGGATCGCGACATCATACCGATTCTGGAAACCGTATCAGACATTCTCGCTCTGGAAATCCAGAAGACGATGGACTTCTATCGCGCGACAGTCGAGGACGGTGGCGTGGCCGTAGAAAAGATTCTTGTTTCCGGCGGCGGGTCAAAGCTGGCAGGTTTGATCGATTTCCTCGCGAAGCAGTTTGAAATGCCAGTTGAGATTTTTGATCCATTTAGAAAGATCAAGGTCGATTCACGCGGTTTTGATCCAGAGTATATGCGCGAGGTCATTCCCGAGATGGCAATCGCGGTCGGATTAGCCTTGAGAGGAGTGGACGCGCGGTGATCAAAGTAAACCTTCTTGAATCGGTAACAGATCGTCCGACGGGCGTAGCTTTCGTCGAGGACAAGGTCTCAAGCACCCGCACGCAGACATTCTTGTTGGTCTTGACGGTGGTCGCGTTGCTGGTGCTGGGCATCGGTTACGACTATGTGAGCGCAAACGCTCAACATCAGGC
>DASWQK010000516.1:0-4545 GCA_036403735.1 Pyrinomonadaceae bacterium | reverse complement strand
CGGCACGGGCGTCCCTCCTTTGATCATTTCGTTTAGAGGCGGGCTACCGCCCGCCTGATCCGGCCTCGCTCGAGCGCACCAGGCCTGAGATCATTATTAGAATCGGTGATCGACGAAGCTATTCATCAGTCGGGAAAATGCCACGCTGACAATTGGCGAGATTCTTTTGCAATCTCTTCATGCAAGTTGCGCGGTCAACGGATAGTCAAACAAATTTCTACGAGACGGACGCGTAACCAATGTCTAAGACCCTCCTCTATCGCCTGTTCGGTGTCGGCAGAATGCCGGCGCAGTGGCGCACCTCGATCGAATCAGAAGGCGTTGTCTTGTTTGATGAAGGCATCGGCGGTTCAATCACATATCGCGATTTTAGCGCGCCGGGGCGACGCTCATCCTGGCGAAAGGTGGCGTTCAGTGGCTCGATCGCTTTGACTAAAACTCGTCTGCTCGCGCTGCAATATGCGAATCCGGCGATCAATGTTCCGCTCGATGACCCACGTCTTCCGGAGATGCAATTCTCAGTCGAAGGTGAAGACAAGTTGTTGGTGGCATTCAATGCCAACCTGTTTCATAACGATTGGTCAGGCACGATTGAGTATCGGTTCCGCACTTCACAGGCTCGAGAGTTTCTGAAAGGTTTGGGTAATCGTCGTAATGCAGCTTGATTTTCAAAGAATCTCATTCACAGCGCGGCTTCAGCGCGGTGGCTAGCAGGGAGTTTTGGACACGAAAAACCGTTCAACGGTTTTCCTTCTTAGTTTGGCGAAAGCCGTTGAAACGGCTGCTTGGTTTTCACAACGTTTACTGATCACCGGGCTGAAGCCGCGGTGTGAATGAAAAAGCCAACTGCATCAGTAGGTGATACTAAATGAGGTTTCGCATCCCTTATCTAATCGTCGTCCTCTTGCTGTCGACGCCGTTTGGCATCGCGCAGACAAGTTCGCTAACCGGTGATTGGACCGGCGAATCTATCTGCTTTGGCAGCAACCCGAGCTGTCATGACGAAAAAGTCGTCTATCACATTTCCATCGACACGGCCGACTCAACCAAGGTCAAGATTGCCGCGGACAAGATCGTCGACGGTAAACCGGAATGGATGGGCGATGTCTATCTGAAATACGACCCCGCCAAACAAACGCTGACGGGTGATTTAGAGAGCTCGAGATTTCACGGAGTCTGGGAATTCTCGATAAAAGGGAACATCATCGAAGGCGGACTTTATGTTCTTCCCGACCGAGCTACCGGGCGAAAAATACGGGTGCAGAAAAATGAATCGATCAAGAAAGAACCATCCATGACTCAGCACGCAACCGGAACCTTCGAAGTAAAAATGACGCCCGCGGATGACAAGTCGGACGACAAATCGCTCGGCCGCATGACGATCGCCAAAGAGTGGCATGGCGATCTGGAAGGCGCCAGCACCGGTCAGATGCTGACGGGCGGCGATGTGACGAAAGGCTCAGCCGGCTACGTTGCGATTGAGAAATTCACTGGCACCCTCAACGGCCGCAAAGGAAGTTTCATTCTGCAACACAGCGCCACAATGACGCGCGGCGTGGGTCAATTGACGATCACGGTCGTACCTGATTCGGGCACAGATCAATTAAAAGGAATCAGCGGCAAACTCGGGATCAAGATCGAAAATGGCAAGCACTCTTACGACTTTGACTACAGTCTTGAATAATCTCTTCGGGCCGGCCAGACGCAATGTTTACGCGTTGCTGATCATCCTGCCGCTCCTGCTGATTTCTTCCTGTCAGAAACCAGAGCGGGCCGTGCAGACTTCACAACCAGTCCCGGCACCGTCGACAATTCCAGCGCGCCCGCCGGGGTTTCCTCCGCCGGTAATGAACCAGCCATACCCGGCCACGGGCGTCGTGGTGCTAATCAATCGCAAAGAGGGATGGATCGAGATCAATCACGACGAGATCAAAGGATTGATGCCGGCGATGCAAATGGAGTTTTGGGTCAAGGACAAGTCTCTGTTTGATAATGCAAAGGCCGGGGATCGAGTCGATTTTACAATCGTCGAAACTGAAAAGGGCGAGTACCTTACCGAATTAAAGCGAGCGACAAACAAATAGGATCACCACAGAGGACACAGAGAAGAACAAGAAGCATAAAAACATTCTTCTCATTCCATTGAATGGTTTTCTCTGTGTCCTCTGTGGTTATGAAATCTTCGCCAATATTTCTGCCTGAGTTAGATATGCATGCGCCTGTCGCCAATTGATGGCGACAGTGTAAGGAGTGGTCTGAAGAAATGCCGCATCAGCGGATGAGCGAGATATGTCGCTTGAGGCGAGCGCAGAGACGTTCACGACGCGCGGCTGATCCACCAGTCGCCACCAGTACGCGCCATCCCGAAAAGCATCGAGCGCGTTTCGGAGTTTCATCTTCAACTTACTCGCGGGCATGCACATGATGACTGGTTCTACTTCGCGGGTTACTTCGTTCAGCTCTTGTTGAAAAGTTTGTAATGAAACGCGCGCCAGTTTGCCATTCTCTTGAAAGTCCGCCAGCGAGCGATAAACGATCAGCTGTGTATCCAAACGCTTCAGCGCCGCAATCGCCCTGGCATTCGCATCGGCTGCGGCCACATCGCTGGTTGGTCGATAGACGCGCGCAACTGACTGGGCGCGCACGGCCGTAGAACTCAAGAACAGGATGAAAATAGCAATAACCAGGGTGATTCGGTTCATCGTCATTTGGCCTTACCGCGAGACTGAGCCCATAGCTCCTGATGCCACTCAGGGCAAGGATCGTGCCTGCCTCCGGCTTCGCGTAGTTTGCTCGATACGAACGCCCGCGTGTGCTCTTTCGCCGAGGCAGATCAGGACAACGCGGAAAGGCGCCACGACTGAAGGCTCACATCGCACACGGGGCTCGGCCCTCAAAAAAGGACCGACCAGCCGAACAACATTGCAAGGTCTAGAAACTCGCAATATGATGCGCCTTCCGAATTGGTCCCAGTGTTTTCCACGGAGACCGGAGAGGCACGGAGAAAAATACGAATGGTAGACGAAGGTCTGTTGTTGGTTTGTGCTCTGTGTCTCCGTGTCTCGGTGGCTAAATCATCAAGCGAGGTCTAAACATGAATCGTCCAAATGAAACTGAATACGCGCCCGATTTTCAGGGCTATGTCGATCAGGTCAGCGAGAACGACATCGTGCACGTGCTGCGTGGCGAACTCGACGAGCTGGATGTTTTGCTTGGCCGCGTGGCTCCCGATAAAGAGACATTCGCCTATGCCGACGGCAAATGGACCATCCGCGAAATGATTGGTCATCTAATCGACGGCGAACGCGTGTTTGGTTATCGCGCGCTCTGCATTGCGCGCGGTGAGAAACAAAATCTGCCCGGCTTTGATCAAAACGATTACATGTTGACCGCGCCGTACAATCACATCGAACTCGAAGATCTGTTGAGCGAGTTGCGGCTGGTGCGGCTATCAAACATCGCGATGTTTCGCAGTCTGGACGAAGAAGCCTGGAACCGCGTGGGTACGGCCAACGGAAATGAAATCACTGTCCGGGCGCTGGCGTTCATCATGGGCGGACACGTGCGGCATCACATGAATGTGTTGCGTGAGAGATATCTAAGCTGACGAGAAAAGCTGAGAAATGCCTTTCAGAGACGCTCTTGAATGCTATGCTAGTGGCAATTGTGGGCTGACAGATTATGTTGACTCAACTTGAAGCAGACAAACTGGTTGCGATCGAGAAACTATTCGTCAAATCGGAGACTATTTCCCTGCCACCTAGTTCGGATCTGACTTATGAGCTAGTCAGCAATGATAAGCAGGAGCAATTTTTGCTGGATCTGTGGCGCGGCACATTCCGTCTCTCTAAACTCAAATTTCAGAATAGAGCCCGACAAGTCATTGTTCTGGTAAGACTGGATGTTGATGGTGCTCCGCATACTAATCCAGATGGTCAAAGACTTGGGGGCACTCACATTCACTATTACCGTGAGGGATATGACGATAGATGGGCCCTTCCATTGGATCTCACGGTGTTTAGCGATACCGCCGATATTGCTCTTACGCTTGAACAGTTTTGTGTCCATTGCAACATCGAAAAGCCTTCGTATCAAGGTTGGTTGGCATGAATAAGTCTGAATGTCAGCGGCTAATTAATTCGTATCTGGAATGGCTCAGGAAGGGTCTTTCGGTTGAGGCGTTGGAAAATGCCTGCGAGTTAACGACACCGTTCCTGGACAGACACAATGACCACCTTCAGGTTTACGCGGTTAAGAAAAACGGCAACATAATGCTGTCAGACGATGGTTACATCCTTTCGGATCTGCGCGCAACTGGTCTCGAATTCAATACCCCGAAACGTCATCTGATTCTTCAGTCCGTCCTGAATGGTCTCGGCGTGCACCTAGAGAACAACCAGCTAGTCGTAGAGGCCTCGACAGCTAATTTGGGACAACGTTTGCATTCGCTTATTCAAGCAATGTTAGCGTTGAATGACATGTTCGTTATGGCTGAGCCGAGAGTGGCATCTTTCTTCTGGGAGGACGTCAAACAATTCTTAGAGC
>DASWQK010000515.1:0-7210 GCA_036403735.1 Pyrinomonadaceae bacterium | reverse complement strand
CGCTCGCCGAGGTGCCGCGCCACGCGCTCAGCCATGCGCCGCGTGTTGACGAAGACAAGGGTGGTTTTGTGTTCGCGAATCAGATTGGCGATGCGCTCGTAGATCTCTTCCCAAACTTCGTTGGACATCAAGGATTCGAGGGGAGAGCTGGGAACTTCGAGCGCGAGGTCGAGTCTGCGCGTGTGGCCAGTGTCGATGATCGTGCAACGAGGCGTGCCGTCCCCATCGAGGTTCGAAGTGCCCACCAGAAAGCGCGCAACTTCTTCGATCGGTTTTTGCGTCGCTGATAAGCCGATCCGGACCAGGCCTGGGTGCGCAGGCCGCTGGCCTGCTTCTTTATCAGCGGAAGCAGGCGGGACGCCTGCGTACCTGGAAGCGACCAGCGCCTCGAGTCTTTCAATCGAGAGCGACAGATGCGATCCACGCTTGTCGTCAACCATCGCGTGAATCTCGTCGATGATCAGCGTGCGCACCGTGCTTAACATGCGGCGGCCGCCTTCGCTCGTGAGCAAAATGTAAAGCGACTCGGGGGTGGTGACGATGATGTGCGGCGGCCTCTTGGTCATGGCCGCGCGGTCCTTCGCGGGCGTGTCGCCGGTGCGCACCAGCGTGCGAATCTTAACGCTGCTGATACCTTTTGACTCCAGGTTTTGCTGAATGCCTTGCAGCGGCTGCTGCAAATTGATCTGAATGTCGTTACTGAGAGCTTTCAACGGCGAGACATAAACGACGTGAGTCTCATCCGCGAGATCGCCGCTCGTCGCCTTCCAAACCAAATCATCGATGGCCGAAAGAAATGCGGCGAGCGTCTTGCCTGATCCGGTGGGCGCGGCAATCAGCGTGTGCTTGCCTGCCTTAATCGCCGGCCAGGCCTCGGCCTGTGGTTCCGTCGGAGCAGGGAACTGTTTCAGAAACCATTCGCGAACGGCTGGATGAAAAGATTCGAGTGCTTTCATAAAGGCGGTCAGTGTATCACGAATGAAACAGCGTGTTAAGCAGGGGATGTGAAAGAGGCGGCGAGGCGGTCATGCCGGCGTTGGTTCAGGTTGCTGGGCCGCGGCAATCAGGTCGTTCACTACCTCCGGCCAGTCATGCAATGTCGCCGGTTCAAAATCACTGCCGTTCGGCCAGACCAGCGTATGCACTTCCGGATCGATCCTGACTTGATTGAAAAGAGCGATGTCATGGAGCGGGCCAAACAATTCTCCCGTCAATACCGGCTCGAAGTCGATCATTTGTTCGCTGCCGTCATCAAATCTAATTCTCAGCGTATAAGACGCAATAATCTCAAAAGACTCGACGCGGTAAATTCCGTGCATGTTCTCTCCTTACTTGAGAGGCTCAATCGGCTGGGAGCGCCGCCCAGTCTGAAGCCGCGCCCAATCATCAACTAATTCATCCTGATGAAGCTCAGCCCACGCTTCGATCAAACGGCGTTGCCGCTTCGGCATGGAACCTCCATCAATTCAATTGGATCGATGCTGAAGATCGCAGTGGCCTCCTGATAATAAGCATGGAAGTGCGGAGTGTGATGCTGAGCGCCAGCCTCCCAATACATCCTAATGATTATTCCATAGAACCTGCTGAGTTCGGGCACGATGCATTTTACGCTAAACTCACCCGCTGAATCACGTTTGAAGAGAAATGCCCAAAGCACATCGAGACTATCATCCTGCAAAACATACGGCCGCGCCGCCCGCCAGGGCCACGCACCGTCGCATTGAGATTCCGAAGAACGTCGAGCAGCTTGAGCTAAAGCTGTCGGGTCGCGAAGTAAAGCTCACCAATCTCAAGAAGCTCTTTTGGCCTGAACTCAAGATTACTAAACGCGATCTGCTTCAGTACTACGCTGATGTTTCGTCTGTGTTGCTGCCACATCTCCAGGACCGCGCGATGGTCATGAAACGTTACCCGAACGGCGCGGCGGGTGAGTTCTTTTTCATGAAACGCGCGCCGTCGCCACGACCCGCCTGGATCGAGCTGTGTTCGATCGAACATGGGTCGGGCAACATCATCGATTTTCCGATCATTCAGGATCTGGCGGCGCTTCTGTGGGTCATCAATCTAGGTTGCATCGATCTCAATCAATGGTACGCCCGATGTGACGATGTCGATCGGCCGGATTATCTCCACTTCGATCTTGATCCGGTCCCGGGAGCGAAGTTCGAGCAGGTCTTGGAAACAGCTCTGGCGGTGCGCGAAGCATTAGACTCGCTCGGCATGCCTTCTTATCCGAAGACGACCGGTTCGAAGGGAATTCATATCTATGTGCCGATAGTGCGCGGTCCAACTCAGAAACAGGTCTGGACGATTGCGAAAGAGATTGCGCACGTGCTCGCGTCGGCAAATCCCCAATTGATAACTGCAATCTACAAAGTGGCCAATCGGCCGAAAGGCCGCGTGCTGGTTGACTACAATCAGAACGCCTGGGGTCGCACACTCGCTTCAATTTATTCGGTGAGGCCGACGCCGAAAGCTTGCGTCTCGATGCCCGTAACGTGGAAAGAGATCGAGAAGGGAATCAAGATTGATGACTTTCGCATCGACAACGTGCGCAAGCGGATCGAGAAGCTCGGAGATCTTTGGAAGCCGCTTGTGGATAAGCGAAAGCGATTTGATTTGCAGCCGTATTTGAAGTGAAATCAGTCTAACCACAGAGGACACAGAGGAAGAGTTAAGAGGAAAATGCTTTCTGTCATTGCTCGAAACTTCTGAGTTCATTTCTGTTTATCTCTTTGGTTTTCCTCTGTGTCCTCTGTGGTGAAATGTTTCGATGACTCTGCCACTCAAACAACCATACCTGCCCATGGAAGCGAAGTCCGCCGAGAAGCTTCCGGTTGGCGACAATTGGCAATACGAACCAAAGTGGGACGGCTTTCGTTGCGTCGCATTTCGCGACGGTGACCGAGTCGATCTGCAATCCAAGAGTGGTCAACCGCTGGCTCGTTATTTTCCCGAGGTGGTCGACGCGCTGCTCAAGCTAAAACCAAAACAATTCGTGATCGACGGCGAGATCGTGGTTCCGGTAAAAGGAAAATTTTCGTTCGACGATCTGTTGATGCGAATTCATCCAGCCGCGAGTCGGGTTAAGAAACTCTCACAGGAAACTCCGGCGAAACTGATTGTCTTCGATCTGTTGGTCGACGATCGCGGAAAAGCTTTGGTTGATGAACTGTTAACCGTGCGGCGAAAGAAATTAGATGCCTTTGCGAAAAAGTATTTTCCGAAGCATAAATCGATTGAACTATCGCCGGAGACTGATGACTTAACGATCGCAAAGCATTGGTTGGCCGGCGCGGGTGTCGATCTCGATGGCGTGATCGCGAAACGCACCGACATGCCTTATCAGAGCGGCAATCGCCACGGCATGGTGAAAGTGAAGCGCCTGCGCACCGCGGACTGTGTGGTCGGCGGATTTCGTTACGCGTCAGAGCGGAAGGTTATCGGTTCAATGCTGCTTGGCCTCTACGACGATAAGGGTTTACTGCATCACGTGGGTTTCACTTCAAGTTTCAAGGCCGATGAAAAACCCGCGCTGACAAAGAAGCTGGAAAAGTTAATCAAGCCGCCGGGCTTCACCGGCAGCGCGCCCGGTGGCCCAAGCCGCTGGGCCACCGAGCGCTCCGCCGAGTGGCAACCGCTCGCTCCCAAGCTCGTCATCGAAGTTCAATACGATCACTTCACCGGCGGCCGCTTCCGTCACGGCACAAAGTTTTTGCGCTGGCGTCCGGATAAGAAACCGACGGAGTGTACCTTCGATCAGGTCAAGTGGTGATTTGGAGTGCGGCGGCTTGACGCCGCTTTTTCTCTATAACCCTGAAGCGGCCCGTTGATACAACGGAACAATCCAAAGCGCCGTCAACAGTACCCCACGCGAGATGCTCGCGCAGGGACGCCGCCGCCGGCGCACTCCAGGTTCACTGCAACACAAAGTTGTAGATGATCACTCCCTGAATCTTGACCGGGTGTCCATTCAAAATCGTGGGTGTGAAGCGGGCGCGCATAGCTGCTTCTTTTGCCGCGGACGTCAACATCGGACTGCCCGACACGATCTGAGCAGAGATCACTTTGCCTTGCTCATCAACCAGGATCTGAATATTCACTGGTCCCTGAATACGGGCCTGCTTCGCGATCATCGGATACGCCGGTTGTGGCAGATTGAGCGCTTTTGAGCTCAGCACCTTTGAGGTGACTCTCTCTGTTGTAGGCGGCTTAACTACTGGCGGCGGTGGCGGCGGAGACGTAGTCCCAGTCTCGACTCTTACCAATTGATCACTGCCAGTACACGTAACGCATTGTGAGCTGCTGGGAGGCGCAATGGGATCGCTGACAAAGTTTCCCAGTCTCGTGTTGGGAGGCGCCGGCGGAATCGGATTTGGAGCAGCACTGACGTGGTCAGGTGCTTTCAATGGGTTGCTTGCGCTCTCGTAAAGAATCGGTCTAGCCGGCTGTGATGATGCTCGAGAATTGTTGTTTGCGGCTGCTGGCCGCCGAACTGGTTGAGGTCCTTCGTGAATCGGTTCCGGCGTTACCGCTGGCACCCAACTCAGTAACTCAAGGCCGCTGGTTTGCGCCTCTAAATTTGCATCGTACGCATAGATGCTCGCGACGCCTGCGCCGAACAGGATCACTGCATAGGCTGCGACTGTGACCAGAACAAATGAACTGCGACGTTTGAACTCCTTACGGTGCGACTGAGATTCGATTAGATTGGTAAACATCTTAGCTCCTCCTGTGTTTGCCGGTGCCATGCGGGTCGAGAAGCTGAGAGGTTAGACAGTCGAGTCAACGGAATGTTCCTGAAAAAACTTATGTCTCATTTATCATTGGACATTTGTCATTTGTGATTTATTTCAGAAGCCCGCGCGACGTGGCAGATGAGGTCAGTACCACGTGCGTTAACAGGTGGGATAAGGTGCCGACTCCAGATGTTGTCGGTGCGTGCTGGATCCATCCGCTTACGCGGATGGTACTGACCTCATGCGCCATGAATCAGCAAATGACAAATGTCCAATGACAAATGGTAAATGATCTTTCCCTCGCGTTTGAGACTTTCCCGACTTTCCATTACGATAGCGCCGCCTTATAACCCCTAATCTCCAGTGAGGGACAAAATCATGTCAGCAGCAGCCCCCAAAGAAGAGCTCAATCCGTTTGAGATTGCCAAGCAGCAGTTCGATCGCGCCGCGGATTATCTCGAGTTGGACCAGTCGCTGCGCAACGTCTTACGCAGTGCGAAACGTCAACTGATCGTTTCGATTCCGGTAAGAATGGATGGCGGCGAGACGAAGGTTTTCGAAGGCTATCGCGTGCAACACAACATCGCGCGCGGCCCGGCCAAAGGCGGCATCCGCTATCATCCAAACGTCACGCTTGATGAAGTAAAAGCTCTGGCGTCGTGGATGACCTGGAAATGCGCCACGGTCGGCATCCCGTACGGTGGCGGAAAAGGCGGCGTCGTTTGCGATCCGAAGAGCATGTCAAAGAATGAGCTCGAGCGATTGACGCGACGATATGCTTTTGAAATTGCTCCGATCATCGGGCCGGATCGAGACATTCCCGCGCCTGACGTCTACACCGATTCGCAGACGATGGCCTGGATCATGGACACGATTTCGATGGTGCACGGCCACACTGAGTTGGGAGTTGTCACCGGCAAGCCGCTGTCGCTCGGCGGTTCGCAGGGACGTCACGAAGCGACTGCGCGCGGCGCGCTTTACGCTTTGCGCGCAGCCTGCGATGTTCGCGGCGTGCGTTTGAAGGATGCTCGCGTCGCTGTGCAAGGCTTTGGCAATGCTGGTTCGATCATTGCCCGTTTGGTCGCCGAGGACGGCGCCCGCGTCGTCGCGGCATGCGATTCAAGGTGTGGTATCTATGCTGAGAACGGACTGGATATTCAGGCTGTGCTCAAGCACAAAGAAGCGACGGGCTCGCTGCGAGGGTTGACCGGGGTGAAAGAGATTGCTCCCGACGAAGTGCTGGAAATTGAATGCGATGTTCTGTGTCCATCGGCGCTCGAGAACAGCATTACCGCAGCCAACGTCGGCAAGGTGAAAACCAAGATAATTGCTGAGTTAGCGAATGGTCCAACAACGCCATTCGCGGATCGGGTTTTTGAAGATCAGGGGGTAATGGTTATTCCTGACATCCTGGCGAATGCCGGCGGGGTGACCGTTAGCTATTACGAATGGGTGCAGGATCAGTACTCGTTCTTCTGGAGCGAGAAACGCATTAACCAAACGCTCGAAGACACGATGACCGATTCGTTTCAGAAGGTGCACCAGACGGCGCATCGCTATGGCACGGATATGCGCACCGGCGCTTACATTCTGGCTATCGATCGCGTGGCCGAAGCGACGCGGGTGCGAGGGATTTTCCCGTAATTTCAGAACAGCCTGCGGAGCAGGCGAAAGCATAACCCCTGGGGTGAAGCGAAGCGGAACCCCAGGTTAGCATCACAAGAAATCATCAGCCCGCGAAGCGGGCGGCAGATCTGACGTTTTCAGGTGAGCCAATTGAAGTGCACGGCACGAATCGCTGTCGCCCGCGTCGCGGGCTCGGAATGTTTTTCTTGACTTGTCCCTGGGGCTTGCGCCCCAGGCATTACGCTTCCGCCTGCTCCGCAGGCTAATTTATGTCAGACACGATCACTGTTTACGAAAAGCCAACCTGCACCAAGTGTCGCGAGATGGATCGCTTTCTCCGCGAAAGTAACATCGATTTCACACAGGTCAATTATTATCTCGAGCCGTTGAACGAGAAGCAGCTGCGCGAGTTGATCAAGAAGATGGGAATCAAGCCGCGCGAGCTGCTGCGCACCAGCGAGTCGGTCTATCGCGAACTCGGGCTGGGGAAAAAAGAACTGACTGATGACGAGATCATCTCGCTGATGGTGCAGCATCCCGATCTCATGCAACGACCAATCGTTGAGCGCGGGGATCGCGCGGTGCTGGGACGACCGACGGAAAATGTGAAAGCGTTGCTGCAGTTCGGAGTTCCGCCTTCAGGCGGCTCGCGTTTGTTCGCCGCCTAAAGGCGGAACTCCAAACCTTAATGCCTAAACAAGCCAGCACAGTCTTCCTCTGCCAAAACTGCGGCTACGAATCGCGCAAGTGGCTGGGCAAGTGTCCCGAGTGCGGCGAGTGGAACTCGCTTGTCGAAGAGCGCGTTGTCACCACAAAGAGGGGCGCCGGTCGCGACGGATTTCGGG
>DASWQK010000514.1:0-3379 GCA_036403735.1 Pyrinomonadaceae bacterium | reverse complement strand
CTTATCAATTCATCCACCGCCGAATACGGATCCCTCTTCTTCGCCGCCACCTCAGCCGCCAGTTGGTCAAGCTTTTCAGTTGCGCCGTTGCGCGACAGCGCATCCGAAACAGTTCGCTCGCGTAACAACTCAAGAATCCGCCAGCGCGCAACGGCTTTTCGCCGGTCTGTCGACGCCGGTGTCCGCTTCTGAAATTCCCGAGTCTGTTCAATCGCGCCGGCCAATTCTGCGATTCCTTTATTCTCAATCGCGACCGTCTTGACGATCGGCGGCTTCCATTCATCAGTGCGCGCGGACAGCGTAAGCAAGGACTGCAACTCCTTTTCGGTTCGCAAAACGCCTTCGCGATCAGCTTTGTTGATAACGAGCACGTCTCCGATTTCCATAATGCCGGCCTTCAACGTTTGCACGTCGTCCCCCATCCCCGGAACCAGCACCACCACGCAAACGTCGGCTGTTTTTGCGATTTCGATCTCGTCCTGACCAACACCGACCGTTTCTACGATGATCTTGTCGAAGCCGGCGGCGTCCAGGATCGCAATCGCCTCGACGCTGGCACGCGCCAGGCCGCCGAGATTTCCGCGCGTCGCCATCGATCGAATGAAGACCCCCTTATCAAGCGCGAGCGTCTGCATGCGAATCCGATCCCCAAGAATCGCGCCGCCCGAGAATGGGCTCGACGGATCGACGGCGATGATGCCTACCCGCTCGCCCTGCTTCCGGTAGAAAGCCGCAAGCTTGTCGACCAGCGAAGACTTCCCCGCTCCGGGAGAGCCGGTAATACCGACTATTAGTGCTCGTCCGGTGCGCGAAAAAATCTGCTTCATCAACTCCGAAGCATGAGCACCACTATCTTCGACTTTCGAGATCGCGCGCGCGACAGCACTCGTATCGCCTTTAATGATGCGATCTAAAAACGAATCGTTCATGAAGCTTTCATAATTTCGCGCGCGATAATAATTCGTTGAATCTCGGAAGTGCCCTCGCCGATGGTGCAGAGCTTTGAATCGCGCCAGTACTTCTCAGCCGGATAATCCTTGGTATAGCCGTAGCCGCCGTGAATCTGAATCGCCTCTTCGCAAACACGCACACTCATTTCGCCGGCGTACAGCTTGGCCATCGATGATTCTTTCGTCGTCTTCTTGCCTTGATCCTTCATCGCGGCGGCCCGATACATTAACAGACGCGCGGCGTCAATCTGCAGGGCCATGTCAGCGAGCTTGAATTGAATTACCTGGAACTCCCGAATTGGTTTGCCAAACTGCTGCCGTTCGGCGGAATACCGGAGCGCCGATTCGTATGCGCCTTGCGCGATACCCACGGCCAGCGCGGCAATCGAGATTCTGCCGCCATCGAGGATCGCCATCGCGTTAACAAATCCCATACCTTCGTCGCCCAGGCGATTCTCGTCCGGCACAAAGCAATCCTCAAACACTACACTTGCGGTTTCAGAAGCGCGCAACCCCAGCTTGTTCTCTTTCTTCGAAGGCGAGAAGCCCTCCATCCCCTTTTCAAAAATAAACGCAGTAATTCCTTTGCTCTGTTTTGCGCGATCGCTGGAAGCGAATGCCACACAAGTATCGGCATGAATTGCATGGGTGATAAAATTCTTCGAGCCATTAACTACCCAACCACCGTCTTTTCTGACTGCAGTGGTACGCGTACCCGAAGCATCAGAGCCCGCGCCCGGCTCAGTCAAACCCCACGCGCCCAAATGTTTGCCCCGCGTCAGCGGCGCCAGGTATTTTTGTTTCTGAGCTTCACTTCCGAACTGATAGATATGATTCGAGCACAACGAATTATGCGCAGCCACGGAGATTCCAACGGAACCATCAACCCGCGAAAGTTCCTCGATCGCGGTCGCATACTCTACGTATCCGAGACCCGCGCCTCCGTATTCTTCCGGAAACAGGACGCCGAGCAGACCGAGCTCGCCGAGCTTCGGCATCAGTTCAATCGGGAAGTGCTGGGCCTCGTCCCACTCCATCACATGCGGCGCGATCTCGGCTTCGGCGAACTCGCGCACGCTCATCTTCATTTGCAGCTGTTCTTCGGTAAGTTCGAATTGCATCTGATTTGGAAACGGCGGTTTACAAACAAACGACAGGCCAGAGGCGCCTGTCGCTATGTCATTTAGAATGCGACATTGTAACTCAATGGCGACGCGTACGCATCCGCGTGGATGAGGTGGGCGGCGTGACGCGCGGCGTGGTTTTTGTTCGGCCCACGCTCTTCAGTTGGCGAACTTCTCGCGCGGTCAGGTAGCGCCATTGCCCGACCTTCATTGGTTCAACTTCGAGTTTCCCGATCCGGGTCCGAACAAGTTTGATAACTGAATGCCCAATCTCGTCGAACATGCGCCGGATTTGCTGGTTGCGCCCTTCGTAAAGAGTGACTTCGAACCAGGCGTTCGTTTGGCTTTCACGCAGCTTGCGCACCTCGGCCCGGGCGGTGCGCTCGCCTTCGCCGATCACAATACCTCGTCGCAGCCGTTCGATCGCTTTTTCAGTCGGCACGCCTTTCACTTTGGCCCGGTACACTTTTGGAATCTGATTCTTGGCTGACGTAATCACATTCGTTAGTTCGCCGTCCGTGGTCAGCAACAACAAGCCTTCCGTGTTGAAGTCCAGCCGGCCCACAGGATGCAACCGGCCAAGCGACTTTGGAATTAGATCGGTAACCAACGGGCGATCCTCCGGATCAGACATGCTGGTCAGGTAACCCCGCGGCTTATTCAGCAAGACGTAGATATTTTCATGGCGCTCGAGCTGTGGGTTGATGAGCTTACCTTTGACCTTGATGTGATCGCGTTGCGGATCAGCCTTGGCGCCGAGTTCGGTGATCACCTTACCATTCACGCTCACCTGACCGTCGACCATCAGTTGTTCAGCATGACGGCGCGAGGCGATGCCGGCAGCGGCGATGAGTTTTTGTAGACGTTGTTGCATCATCTAATCGGGCTGCTAAGGGTCAACTCTCACAAACCTAATGCCCGACGGATGATCTGACGGACATTCTCACACTTTTGAAAGCTCTCCGGGCTTCGATGAGGTCAGCAGAGTCGCCTGGATATCGATATTCGACGGCGAAAGAGCTGAGAACATTTAGATCCGATGTCAATGATGACCAACTGGGCTCAACTGAAAGTGTCAGGGCAAGAAGATCGGTCAGATCGTGAGTCTTTGGAAAAGCAATATTGGTTTCCTGCAAGAACGCCTTCAAATATTTTTCGGCACACTGCTGAGCATGAAAGCACACGGCATCGTAATTGGGATGCTGAATCGCGTTCAATTCACGCTGTGCTGTAGCGAAATCTCCTTCGGCCTTACCGATCCATTCAGCGGTGATTGACTTCATACAGCACGCGACCCCTTTCTAC
>DASWQK010000513.1:0-6779 GCA_036403735.1 Pyrinomonadaceae bacterium | reverse complement strand
CGTTTGGCCCAACCGGAAGTAACAGCTACGTGAATCGCCGTGACTTCGCCTTTCTTAATGTCATGTGCCATCGACTGAGTCTCTGAGCCGTGCGCTACCGCCTCGTACACGACGATAGCCGCATGATTATCGAGTACGATGACGTGAAACTTACTCAATGAATAGTCGATGAGATCGACGCCGCGAATGTAATCCTGAAGCAGTTGCTGTTTCGTCACGACTTGCCCGTTCGAGAAGATGTCGTAGAAGTCGTCAGCCAGCAGGTTCGCAAACTTCTTATAGTCCTTTTGTTTTACTGCTGCCCAGGACTGTTGTTCGTACGAAATAAGCAAGTCACCAACGGCCGGTTTTGATTGGCTTCGTACGGTGATCGACAAACTGATCAGAACCAAGCTAATCAGAATTAATCGATGCATGGAACTCTCCTCGCAGTCGCATTATGTAATCGTAATCGGAAACGGCAGAAAGCAAAGCACAAAAACAATCAGCGTCAGAATGCCGATGACGGTGCGCGCCAGGCCGAGCGGTTCCATCTGTTCCGGTTGCGGGTGTCGCACGCGCAACATGACCGCCAACAGGACCACATAGACGAATCCGCCGGGACTTCCATGCCACAGCCAACCGAGGACTGAAATCAGCGCCATCGTCACGAACGCTACGATCCCGATCCAGCGATGCGCGGCTTTACCGAAGATCGAAAACGTTCCGTGTCCGCCATCCAGTTGGCCCACGGGCATCAGATTCAAACTGGTCACCAGCGCGCCGACCCAGGCCGCGAGATAAAAAGAATTGGCGACTGAGTTGTCGAGATCTACTTTGAACCAGCGCGCGATCAGGCGAAACAAGAGCGGATCGTTGAAGATGATGCCGCCGGTGCCACCGCTCGCTTCACCGGCGAGCAACGGTGTGTGATGCAGAGTCAGGACGGCCGCGAAAGCGACGGGCAGAATCACCGCAAAACCGGCCAGCGGACCGGCCAATCCGATATCAAACAACGCGCGGCGTGAGGGCACCGGCGACTTCATGCGAATGAACGCACCGAAGGTCCCGGGGATCAGCAGCGGTGGCTGAGGAATGAAAAACGGTAAGGTCGCATCAACGCCGTAATAGCGACAGAAGAGATAGTGTCCGGACTCGTGGGCAACGAGAATTGCGAGCAGCGACGATGAAAACAATAGTCCCTGCCCAAGGAAATGAGGGTTTAGAAAAGCGAAG
Source organism: Pyrinomonadaceae bacterium (assembly GCA_036403735.1). Taxonomy (GTDB): domain Bacteria; phylum Acidobacteriota; class Blastocatellia; order Pyrinomonadales; family Pyrinomonadaceae; genus UBA11740. The sequence goes on along the minus strand of DASWQK010000513.1, from coordinate 5,564 downwards.
CGCACCAGGCGGAAGATTGTCGAGATATAGAAAACCGGGAACATCAAGAGCGATGAGACAAAACCGCTGCCGCCCGTTTGATTGATCTCGACTGCGCTGAGATCCGGGCCAGCCATCAGCACGCCACAGATTGTCGTGGTGAAACCGGTAAGCAGAAACAGCCCCAAATGCAGAAGCCACTGACGAGCAGTTGGTTTGACGGCTGGCGTCGCCACGCTCCGCGTTATATCAGCGATTGGCTCGATAGATTCTGTTGACTGTGACATGCAGCGAAAGCGGAAGTTAGATGCGGTAGCTTGGTGCCGTCCGGCACGAAATGTTTATAGCTCGCATCCGTTCCTTTAACCAAATCGCGGGAGTGAAAGGTTACCTTCACTCCCGCGGACCATAATCTGGTTTGTGGGCGATTCTATAAATATTTCGCGCCTAACGGTGCTTATTCGACACTCGCTCCGTCATCGCCGTGGCTGTGCAGCTCTTTGCCCGGCTTAAAGCGAATGGTCTTTCCGGACGGGATTGCCACTTCTTCGCCGGTGCGAGGATTACGGCCGACGCCGCGTTTCCGCGGTTTGACGAGGAATACGCCGAAGCCGCGTAACTCAATTCGATCGCCGCGAGAGAGCGCATCCTTCATCGAATTGAAGAGCGCCTCAACTGCCTGCTCGGCCTTTAACTTGGGTATTCCGGTTTCGTCAGCAAGGCGATTGATGATGTCGAGTTTAATCACGGACGTGGCCTCCGGTCTCAGCGGACAATGTTGATTTGCACGTAAACAACGTCGCGGTGGATTGTGCGTGGCGATGATAGAGAGCGTCGCGCGTAACTGTCAAGCCTTGCCCAAACCAGCCTGCACGAATTTCGCAGCGCAATCGGTTTGACAATGAAAGCAGACGACGGATAACCTCGATATCAGATCGAGGAACACGCGGCGTATCTGATACCAAGGCTGTCGCACCCGCAGAATTCCGTCTCAATAGAAAGCATGCTCGGTAAGCAATTCAACCAGCCGCCTCCTTTCGGCACAATTCACCCTGACGATGATCGCGACATCGAGATTCAGCGACCCAAAGATGCCGCGCGCAAACATCTCTGGCAGGAGTCCCGGCTGCTGGTGCGTGATCTAATTTTCGCGCTCATGGTGCTGGCGCTGGTGATGGTCTTCATCATTCAGCCGGTGAAAGTTGAAGGCACTTCAATGCTGCCTTATCTGCACGATGGCGAGCGCATCTTCGTTAACAAACTAATCTACTATGACGATTTTCGTTGGGCGCCGAAAGTCTATCGCGGCGACATCGTGGTGTTTTGGTTTCCCGACGATCCGTCGAAGAGTTATATCAAGCGCGTGATCGGTTTGCCGGGCGACACTGTCGAAGTTCACGACGGTCAGGTGCGAGTCAATGGCCGCGACCTGGACGAGAGCTATCTCGATCCGCATTTGAACATGTCGCATGCGAACAAATCACCGACGTACGTGAAGCCGGGCTATTATTTTGTGATGGGCGATAATCGCGATAACTCGAGCGATTCTCGCATTTGGGGGCTGGTGCCCAAAAAATATGTTTACGGCAAAGCCTTGTTTCGGTATTGGCCGCTGGGCGTGGCGAAGATAATTACCCGCGACACGCATAATCGCAGTGTGCCGCCCGGGGCGACGTATCGACGCGACGACGATGGGCCGGATTCAGATGATAGATGAGGTGTCAGCAGCCGCGCGTAAGGCGGGGTCTCCACGCGAGCAGCTGCCATCAAGAGCTACATTTATTAAGTAGCCCTCCCTGACGGTCGGGCTTCTGACATATCAAGTTGTGCAATGACTGACTGGTTGAGATTCATCGGAATGATTTTTTACGCGCCGTTGCGCGGCATGCGCGAAGTGCGCGATCGCAGCACGTTGTTGCAAATGGTCTTGTTGGCTTACGCGTCACAGCTTGTTTACGCATTTGGGACGCAGTTGCTGGCCGGCAACAAAGCACTCCTCAGCCATCCGGCTCAGTTCGCAGCTCTCTTCTTTCAGTCCGCAGCGTCGCTGTTGCCGATCGCAATCCTGCTGGTCCCGCTGGTTGCGCTAATTGCAAATCTGTTCGATCGCCGGGGCAGTTTTGGTCTGGTTATCCAGCAGGAATACGCATCCCTGGCGTCGGTGGCTTTCTACGTGTTCGTCGCGGCGAACATCTTTGGGGTGCTGATTGCGGTGTTCTTCCACTACAGCGGCTTTCAAGCAGTGAACGTCGCGAACTCAATTCAGCAAATGCCACATTCGCTGGATGTAGCGCGCTCGCTCGGATTCCAACCTGACCGTTTGGCCCTCCTGCAATCCGAACTTACCAACCCAGTGAGTGTTTCATTGGCGCTATTCCTGATGGTGAAGTTCGGGCTGTTTTTCGTGGGCGTCATGGCCACTGTTTATGTGGTGTTCCGGATTTCCGTCTTACGCACGATTGTCGTTGGCATGTTGGGCACAGGCGCCGCCTTGATACTGTCCCAGACGCTCTATGGAGTTTTCCATACGCTTCTGGCATCGCCTTTCATCCTGCTGATGCTGTTTCTGCTGTTACGCGGTTACTTCACCGGCATTGTGAGCAACCAACGCGCGCGCGTAGCCTTTAAACAGAACCTGGAAGCCGCGACGATCAATCCGCGCGATTCATCAGCGCACTATAACCTCGGATTGATTCATCAACAGCGCGGCGAGTTTAGTGAAGCGCGCGAACGCTTCCAGCGCGCGATCGATATCGACACAGACGAATTAGATGCGCATTATCAACTCGGCAGAATCGCGCGCGCGCAAGGGCGTCTCCCGGAGGCCATCGCGAGTTTCGAGCAGGTCGTGCAACGCGATCAGTTCCACGCACAAAACGAAATCTGGCGCGAGATTGGCGCGACCTATGTCGCCGCTGGACAGTACAGCGACGCGCGTGATGCGTTGGAGAAGTTTCTCGACCGCCGCACCAGCGATCCGCAGGGACTCTATTTGATGGGACGCGCGCACGCCGGATTAGGCGACAACCAGGAAGCCGCCAGCTCGATGGAAGCTTGCATTGAAGCCGTCAAGACCGCGCCGGCGTATAAGTATCGAACCGAGAAGCGGTGGCTGAATGAGGCGCAGCAGTTTCTAAAGCGGAAGCGGCAGGAAACCGTAAGCAGCAGGCAGTAAGCAGTGCGGGCGAGGAGGTCAGTGCCATCTGCGTTTGCAGGTGGATTAATAGATTGAAGCGCAAGCGTCCTCGCTTGCATGAGCTAGTTAACGCGACGCTGCAACCGGGAGGGTTGCGCTGCAGTCAGCTTGATTCAGATTCGTAACCTCGCCACGCTCGCGGGACTGCTCAAGCCCTTCTTCCCAACACGGTCGGGGGGGGCGGCAGTGGATTCAGTATTAACCTGGGCGGGAGTTAATCAGGGACCGACTAAATACCCCTAAGGACTTCATGGCACTTGTAAACCAGAGTTCGGCTGGAGTAGTAATTGGACTCGTTGGCGTTCTCCTCGGTTTTGTAAGCTTAATAGCAGCCTATATTTTTTATCGTCGTTCTCGGCCCCAGGCGGGAATCGCTTTTCAATCTACATCCAGTCAATTCCCTGGTCGGACTCGCACTCCATCAGAAGAAATTGAAATAACATTTCGCGGAGAGCGAGTGCCTCAAATCACAAAATCTCTCATATCAATATGGAACTCCGGTAATACGACGATAGACGGTCAGCAAATCGTGAATACAGATCCGCTACGAATCGTTACTACATCCGGAAGCCGGGTTCTCGATGTAACTATCTTGCGAAGTACGCGCGAAGTGAACCGATTTATCGCTGACAAAGGTGACCGTTCGAATGAAATCATATCCTCATTCGAGTGGTTGGATCCCGGAGATGGCGCCCTCGTCAAGGTACTGCATACGGGAGAAAAAGGACCACGAGTAGACGGAACTTTGCGCGGCGTTCCGCGCGGCGTTGTAGACCTAGGTATTCTAGCGCAACCGCAGCGTAAACAAAGTATGTTTGAAAAGGTTCTTGGCTGGTTTGGTCGACTCACAGCGGTAACAGTGTTATTGGGGAGCATCGTCCTAGCGATGAGGCAATCGCTTCAAATTACTCAGCAGGGCAAATTGGCACCCATTATCGTCGCAAGTCTTGCGTCTGTATTGCTGCTATTATTACTTCTATTGTTGTGTATGGCGTTACTCAGACAAGTGTTGCGTAAACCACCCAAACGTCTGCGACTGAGTGAAATAGACATATAAGATCGATTGCGCCATTTGATGGATCACGCAAATTGAAAAATATGAACCACGCAATCCTTGCACTTGAAGACGGCCGCGTCTGGCGCGGGCGTTCATGGGCCGCCGCAGGCGAAAGCGTCGGCGAGATGGTTTTCAATACGTCGATGACCGGTTATCAGGAAGTCCTGACGGATCCGTCTTATGCCGGACAGATCGTTTGCATGACCTATCCGCTGATTGGCAACTATGGCGTCAACAACGAAGACCCGGAATCGTCGCGGCCGTGGGTCGAAGGATTTGTCGTGCGCGAGGCGAGTCGCGTCGCTTCAAATTGGCGAGCCAGTGAATCGCTCGATGATTATTTGAAGCGCTGGAACATCGTGGCGATCGATCACATTGACACCCGCGCTCTCGTGCGTCACATACGCGACAAAGGAGCAATGCGCGCTTGCCTCTCGGCCACAGACACGGACGCGAACAGCGTGATTGAAAAAGCGCGCAACTCTCCGTCGATGGAGAATCGCGAACTGGCGAGCGTAGTGACGACGAAAGAACCTTACGAAGTTGCCGCAGCCAGCGATGAACGTTTTCACGTTGTTTGTTATGACTTTGGCGTGAAGCTGAATTCGCTGCGCAACTTGTCGCACGCGGGTTGTCGCGTGACTGTCGTGCCGGCATCTACGCCGGCAGACGATGTGTTAGCGATGAAGCCGGACGGAGTTTTTCTCTCAAATGGCCCGGGCGATCCGGCTTCGATGACGAAAGAAGTGGAAGAAGTTAAGCGCGTGGCACAATCGGGCACGCCGACCTTTGGCATCTGTTTCGGTCATCAACTGTTAGGCCGAGCCTTTGGTGGCCAGACTTTCAAACTAACGTTTGGTCATCGCGGCGGCAATCAACCGGTCAGGGATTCGCGCGATGGACGCGTGGAAATCACTTCGCATAATCATGGCTTCGCAGTGCAGGCGGACAGCTTGCCCGCGGACATGGAAGTCACCCACGTCAACCTCAACGACGCTTGCGTCGAAGGCATGCGCCACACGACGTTGCCAATCATTTCAGTGCAGTATCATCCAGAAGCCGCGCCCGGCCCACACGATGCGGAACATCACTTCAAGAGATTTATTGAGTTGATGGAGAAGCGAGCAGCAAGTTAACAACTTGCTCTACTGCGGCGGCTTTAATTCCCCCGTAAGCAAATCCGGTCGCACGCGCGCCATTTCGTCAGCCGTCGTGGCGGCGGTGGGATGCGTTGAAGCCATTTCTGATTCGACCTCTGCTTCGACGACTGCCTGTTCAATCACTTCAGCTATGGTTTCGCTCCCGCGATGCTCGAGCCAGTGCCGATAACTC
>DASWQK010000512.1:0-5319 GCA_036403735.1 Pyrinomonadaceae bacterium | reverse complement strand
AAGTAATTAAAGACCGCTTCGTAACGAAACTTCTTTTCATCGCCGGCGACTGGCACCAGGAAGAGATCGAGACCTCCCATATCTGCATGTTCGAGATGATAGAGTCCCTGAGGCAGGCGAAGATCCGGTGGACCGTCGAAGTAAACTGAGAAGCGCTCCATGCCGGCTTGTTCATTCTTTCCCGGCATGTACGCGTTGACTTCAACCAACTTCAACTCCATGGTCTGGCCTTCAAGATTTAGCTGGAACGTCGAATTGAGGTGGCGAGAAAATCCTTGTTCCGTCATGTCAGTCGGCATAGAAACCTTTCGTGCGTGCGTAGCAGAATGAATTGCGTTTAATCTGTTGGCGTCTCGAAATCAAATGTCTGATTGCAGCACAGCGCCGGCAATCCTCGCACAGGAGAAATGATTTGCTCAAGCAGCCATCCCCTTTTCCAAATCTGAGCGCGGCGGGCCGTGAACTCGCGCCACATCTTGCGGAGTATGAAAATGATCCGGATGCAATCGTACTCGGGATTGCATTAGCCGGCGTTCCTGTGGCGCGCGAAGTCGCAAACTTTCTGCATGCGCCGCTCGATCTCATTCTCATTCGCAGACTATTGGTTGGCGATAGAGTTGGCTCACACATCTGCGCTGTCAACGTCGCCGGTGCGAGGATTCTCGATGATGAGATCAGATTGAGCGAGACACCTTCAACACCGCTCGAACATTTTCTAAATGAGGCCATCGAAGGTCTGGGCCAACGCGAACAACTTTGCCGCCGCGGGCGATCAGCCATTGACCTGCCGGGCCGGACCGTAATCGTAGTTGATTGCGGGATTCGGACGGGCTCGACGATGCGGGTCGCTGCGCGCGCCGTGCGGGCCACACAGCCGAAGCGCATGATCGGCGCGGTCCCGGTTTCATCGCGCGATGGCTACGAAACAATCGCGCCGCTTTTTGATGATCTAATTTGCTTGATGCAACCTGAAGAATTTATTAACGCGGGCCGTTGGTATTCTGATTTTAGCCGGGCCGAGGATGATCAGGTGGCTGAGTTACTCGATTGAGGTACTGGGAGCGCGGGCACCCTCGCCCGCTATGAGCGCGAAGCGCGAAACAGTCTCCATTTGTGCTTTTTCGTGGCTGGTCTTATCTGTCACTGTCCGATCACTGCGGCTGATCGTGAAGCGTGGTGAGTTTTCTGATTTCAAAACGGCGTGAACCTGAAGGAATGCTGACGACGACTTCGTCGCCTGCTTCTTTGCCCATCAGGCTGCGGCCGATCGGCGACACCGTGGAAATGAAACCAGCTGCAGGGTCGCTCTCTTCAGGCGTCACCAGGCGGTAGGTGACCTCTTCTTCACGCTCAGAGTCGTAAAGCAGCAGCGTCGAACCATAGGACGCTTTGTCGCGCGGAATTTTCGAGAGATCGATCGAAGCAACTTCACTCATCCGCTGGCGCAGCTCGCGGATGCGCGCTTTAACCATCGTCTGTCGCTGCAGTGCCGTTTGGTATTCCGAGTTCTCTCGCAAATCGCCAAACTCAAGCGCGCGTTTGATCTCTTTAGGCAGATGAACGCGCAGCTCAGACTCGAGTTCGTCGAGTTCAGCTTGAAGTCTCTGTTTTACCGCTGCTACGCCTGATGACAATTTAGTGCTTCTTTCTCCCTCTCCCTTTGGGAGAGGATTGGGTGAGGGCTTGTGACGCGCCGCGGCTACCCCCATCATCCCCGTCCCTTCTCCGAAAGGGAGAAGGGAGATAACTGCCTACTGCTCACTGCTTACTACTCTTCACGCCTTGCCTTTATCACTCAACGCTTCTTCGATCGCCTGACGCATAGACAGCGGATCTGAAGACGGCCTGAACCCTTCGAAGTGTTTCACAATTCGGCCATCGCGCGAGATGACAAAACTTTGTGGGATCACTGAGCGGCCCTGCACTGCTTCAACCAACGGACCGGCCAGCGTGCCATCATCCCAGATGATCTGATAGGGAACATTCTGCGCCTTGATATAGTCTTTCACATGCTGCTGATCATCGCGTTCGTTGTAGGTGGTGGCCAGTCCCAGCACTACCACGCCGCGGTCTTTGTAATCATTGCTCACTCGTACCAGCTCCGGCATCTCCTGGCGACATGGACCGCACCAGGTGGCCCAAATATTCAGGACCACAACCTTGTCCGCAAAATCCGAGAGCTTTAGAGAACGTCCATCCAGCGTTTTCAGGGCCGCATTGCGAAGCTCTGCAGACAATGGGACAGCCAGCGGCGCCGGCGCGGCTGTAATTGCGGGCGCAGTCTTAGGGGCTGTCCTCGCGACGGTTCCGACCGCCGTTTGAGTTCCCTTTGAACCCCACTCGGCAACGCCATACCAGACGATTAGCGCGAGCGCGATCAAAGAGATCGCAATGCGACCCGGAGTCCAAAACGAGTCCTTCGCTTTGGCATCGGGAGCGGAACTCTGGCTGTTCTCTATTGGTAAAGATTCTTTCGATGAAGCCACGTAAACCCTGCTTTCTAAAACTAATCTGCAGCCGCGATCACGCGAAACGTTGCGACCCGAGTCAGGTCATTGCCAATAATCGCATATTCTCCCGGCATGAGCGAAACCCGCGGACGAAGCTCCATGAAAACTTCGTCACCGTTTTTCGCCAGGCCGCGCGGAATCGGTCGCACAATTTCAGAAGATGAAATCGCAAACCCCGCCATCCCCCGTTGGGCAATCGCGGTCACGCGCCGCGCGCTGCGATGAGGCGTCAGCCAAACCAGGAGCGGCGGATGGGAGCCGCCTCGATCAATCGTAAACAGAAAGATTCGCTGCGTTGGTAAAAGGACGGTCGCGGAATGCTCCCCCTTTAATTCGAGGTAACTCGTGGTCGTGCTCCTGGCGACCTGCTCTGTTCGCAACGGCGTCGTCGCGGTTTCAAACGGCAGCGAAATTAATTTGTTCTGCTGATCGAGGACATAGATCAAGGAATGATCAGCGGGTGGTGACGGGAGGAACTCCTGCTGCGCCTCGAGGCTCGATATGCAGAACATGAAACTGACCAGAGCAGCGTTAATTAGCCGGCGTTTGCTTATTTCACAAATCATCCTCATGGTTCACGTGTAAAACTTTAGTCGGGCATTTTTTCTGCGGACGGCCCAACTAAAGTTGGTACTCTAACATCTGTGAAATTGAGGATACTACGTAGTAACCCAAAACTTGTGGTCAAGAGCCCGCCTCATTAAACTCTGAACGAGCCTTGCTTTGCATTTTGCGAAAGAGGAGTCGAACGATGACCAAGCCTTCAATATCGTCTCGGGTGACCGCCACTGCGCTGGCGTTTCTGCTTGCCTACGCCGCGGTGATCGCGCAAGACATTACCGGCGGCGCCGGCGTGTTACTGGCAAGCGCGGACGTCGAAGCGAAACTCGGCAAAGGCATCTTCACTCCGGCCCAAAGCAAGCCGCACGTAAACAAAGCTCCGGACAAAAAGACTGTCGCTCGTTCGGTTCGTTCTGCTCATCCGCGAACAAACACCGGCGCGAATAATCGCCCGAGCAACACGAATTCGGGAAATTCCGGCGGCAACACGAACAGCAATCGCACCGGCGGCGTGCGGCCCGCAATGGATGCCGAAAGCTATAACAAACGAGGCGATGATTTTTTCGATGCGGGTAAATACGACGAGGCCGCCACGGCTTATCAACAAGCAATTAAGCTGCGCGCTGATTACGCTGACGCGTATCTAAATCTCGGCGAAACGTATTTCAACCTCGGCCGTTATGACGATGCCATCACAGCCGATAATAAAGCGATCTCTTTGAAGGCGGATTGGGCCGACGCGTATCGCGCGCTGGGCATCGCCTACTTGCACAAGAATAATTCGGCAGATGCGATCACGGCGCTCAAGCGCGCGAACCAATTGAATTCTGCCGACGCTGAAACACGAAACTCGCTGGGGCTGGCTTACTATGATCAAGGCGCCGCTGCTTACAACGCGAACAATTATGAGGAAGCGATCGGCCGTTATCACGAGGCGATCAGCTTCAAAGCAGATTCCGCTGAGGCCTACAGCAATCTGGGCGACGCCTACCGGCAACTGAACAAACTGGCTGAGGCGGCGGACGCTTACAAACATGCGGTCGCGATCAAACCGGACCTGCTGGAAACCTACAGCAACCTCTCTCTGGTGTACGACAAACTCGGCCGCTATCCGGAAGCAGTTGAAGCTTACCGGCAAGTTGTTCGTTTGGATGGCAACAATGCCGAAGCAAACAACAACCTGGGTTATGCGCTAGGCAAGAGCAAGCGATGGTCTGACGCAGTGGTCGCCTTCAAACGCGCTATCGAACTGAAGCCGGACTATGCCGAGGCGTACAGCAATCTTGGTTGGGCCTATAACAATCTCGGAACTTACAGTGCCGCCATCGAGCCACTCAAGAAAGCAATTCAATTAAAGCCGTCATTGCCGGAAGGCCATTTCAACATCGGCATCAGCTACAGTCATCTGAAGCAGAACCAGGAGGCGCTCGCCGAGTTGCAAACCACGATTCAATTAAAGCCTGATTGGGCGTCGGCGCAGAACAATCTGGGAGTCGCATATGGAAACCTCGGCAAATGGAAACAGGCAATCGTGGCGCACGAGGAAGCGGTGAGACTAAACCCGGTCTATGGTGGCGCTTATTACAACCTGGGTGTTGATTATTTGATGAACGGTGATAAGAAGGCGGCGACCCGGCAGTATGAAAAGCTGCGAACGTTGAATCCAAATAACGCGAACCTGCTCTATTTTCAGATTTATAAGAAACCGCCGCCGAAGAATTGAGTTAGGTTTGTGTTGGCTGTGGACAACGCACGGCGGCTTTGCCGCAGCACATAGCGGTAAGCCTATGGCTTACCGGCGAGGCCTATCTTTTTTCCGAGGCTACGCCTCGGCTCTTGCAAAAAATCTTACCTTGAAAGCGCCCGTATGATTGAACCATGCACACGGTGTCCCGCGATTCTCCCTGTTATTACTTGACCTCCGTCCCGAAGGACCGCTTGCCGGTTTTCCGCACGGACGAAATTAAGCTTGTAACTTGTGCGGCGATAGATGAAGCGCGGCTATCCGGTGGGTTTGCGCTCTATGCTTACGTCATCATGCCAGATCATTTGCACGTGATTAACTCTTCAGTTCATTAATGGAGTTGTCAGTCGTCGCGCGATCGATTATCTCAAACTGCAAAACTATGAGACGTCGTTGAAGAGACTGCGGCATGAAATAGGACCAAGGCGTTAAAAAACTTCTTTGTGGGACCACCATCCCGACGCGCGTTTGTTGTTGACCGAAAAGATGTTGATGCAAAGAGTT
>DASWQK010000511.1:0-2696 GCA_036403735.1 Pyrinomonadaceae bacterium | reverse complement strand
CGCGTCAGTGTCAGGAGCTGTCCGATCATTTTGTCCAACCGTTCGGCTTCGATGCCGATGCGATTGACGTATTCCGAAACCTCTTCGGGCGAAGCATGTTTCAATAATCCGAGAGCCACAATCATGCGCGCCAGCGGCGAGCGCAATTCATGCGACACATCACCGAGCAGCTCTCTCTGCGCTGTAACCAGCGCTTCGATTTGCTCGGCCATGCGATCAAAATCACGGCCCAGCGTTCCGATCTCGTCATGGCGGCGGCGCACGCTCGCATCGACTCGCGTCTTGAGTTTGCCGGAGGCGATGTCCCTGGTGGCCGCGCGCAAACGGGTGACGGGCCTGGTGATGTGACGCGCAAGCAGAAAACAGAGCGCCACGCCCAACAGCCCGACCACCAGCAGGCGCAGGTAAGGATGCGTGCCGACAGCTTCCGAGACCGGCATGATCATCGTGGGTGATTGCTGAAACGCGAGATTGTATTTCTTGCCACTGGGCCCAGGCACCAACCGCATCCCAATGCCTCGTCTCGGATCGACCAAAGACAAGTTCTGTTGGGCCGTGCGATTCAAAGCCTCTTTTGCTTTCGCCAGTTTAAGAATCAGTTCCGGAGCCCCGCGATCGAGCAGCGGATTTCCATCTTCATCAAAGAAATAAAATCGCACCGACTTTTGCCGCTGTAAATCATCGAGATAATCTTCGACCGCCTGTTTGCCGGATTGCTCGTAAAGGCGCGCGCTCTTCTCTGCTTCCATCGGCATGATGCTGTGCAGCACCATCTGCCAACGCACTTCATAATAGTTTGCGAGAATGCTGGACGTTTCCAGTGAAAAACCCACCAGCACCACGACGATGCAGAAACCAAGGAAGATTTTGAAGAAGAGACTTTGCAATCTGGGATTTCAAATTTGAGATTTCAAATTTTCAGTTGGCGCCGCATAAAGATAGCCAATGCCGCGCACGCCCTTGATTCGTTCGGTTCCATCGGGTAGCAGCCCAATTTTTTTGCGCAGGTTGCACACGTGTGTGTCTATGCTGCGATCGAAAGGAGAGAAGTCACGGCCCAGCACATCGCGAGTGAGTTTCTCTCGTCCCACAACTTGGCCGGCTGCGCGCAACAGCGCTTCAAGCAGATCGAATTCGACGGTTGTCAGGTTAACGATTTCGCCGGCGCGGCGAGCGACGCGCGCGCGCGGATCGATCTCGACGTCGCCGACAGTCGTCGACGCTCCCGACGGAGCGTCAGGTTTAGCTCGCCGGAGGATCGCACGAATTCGCGCGGCGAGTTCCTGCGGATTGAAAGGCTTTGGCAGGTAATCATCAGCGCCCATTTCCAGGCCCAGCACGCGATCGAGCGCGTCGCCTTTGGCTGTTAACATCAGGACCGGAATGCGTGACTGCGCGCGGATGCGGCGCAAGACATCGAAACCGTTGACACCCGGCATCATCACGTCGAGCACCACCAGCGAGTGATTGCCGGACAATGCCTGTTCGGCTCCCGCAGCTCCCGCGTGAGCTGATTCGATTGCGAATCCTTCCTGCGCCAGATATCGGGTGACGAGTTTGCAGAATTCCACGTCGTCGTCGATCACGAGAATACGCTCTGATGAAGCAGTGGTTTGGGTTTCCATCGATCGATAACCGCAGTAAGACTGTCCGCACCGGCATTCTATACGTTGACCGATCTCTCGCCGTCAAGAAATGTTAAGTGAGGTTCGGAGTACCGCCTTTAGGTGGAATGCGTTTATCTCTGCCGCCTGAAGGCGGAACTCCAAACGCTTAACATTTCTTGACGCTCACTTGTCATTTCTTGACCGCGCAAATTGCGCGGCCATCGTATATCTCAAACATGAAGAGATTTGCCCTGGTCAGTTTCGTGATTGCTATCGCAGCCATGCTCGTATCAGTTCACCGGCAGTCCGCCGTCGCCCACCAGGGAGTCGCCAGCATGGTCGGCGCCGTTGAGCAGATTGACCGAAACAGCAGAACGGCCACCTTGAAAACCGACTCAGGCGAAATCGTAAAGTTGAACGCGGACGATAGCACCGTATGTCTGCGCATACCTGCCGGCGAAAAAACTCTGAGCAAAGCCGCGCCGATCAAATTCGAGGACATATCGATTGGCGATCGCGTGCTGGCACACGGAATGAAAGGTGAGCGAGGTTTCGTTGCCCAGCGATTGGTGGTGATGCCGGTGGCTGAAGTTGCGAAAAAGCGCGAACACGATCTGGACGAATGGAAGCGTCGCGGAATCGGCGGCGTGGTCCGCGAAGTGAATTCACAAACTGGAGAGATGACTCTCGAGCTTCGCGGTACGGGCGCCGCAACGCGCGTTGAGATCGTGACCACCAAAGCGAATTTTCGACGCTACGTCGCGGGCTCTCTCAGATTCGAAGATGCGAAAGCCAGCTCGCTAAGCGAAGTGCGAGTTGGCGATCAGCTCCGAGCGCTGGGTGACAGGAGCACCGACGCGCGCAGTTTCGGTGCAGAGCAAATTGTCTCCGGCGCATTCAAGACAATCGGCGTGACCGTGGTTGAGATCGATCAGCCGAAGCGCGAAATCCACGCGACGACCCTCGATCAAAAGAAACCGATCACAATTGCAGTCAATCAGGATTCGGTGCTGCATCGCATTTCACCGCCGGTCGCGGCCGCCATTGCGCAGAAAGTGAAGAGCGATACCGGCAAGCCTTCAGCGCCAC
>DASWQK010000510.1:0-8578 GCA_036403735.1 Pyrinomonadaceae bacterium | reverse complement strand
CATTATGAGCGGCGCACAAAGCGCCACACGCGGAACTCTCATCTACAAACTTGCCACCGGCATTTCGATATAGTCGCGGCGCTTCGCCGCCCAGGTCGAGTAGGTCCGTAAAGCCATCACCGTCTACATCGATCAGCGTGACGGACGACGCAAGCGCGCGGACCAAGTCCTGCTTTTTTCGATCGTTGAACTCCGCTGGTCGCATCAGCGCGAACGGAGCAACGACGGAACCGGGTTTGGGGTGCGGGTGCGCTTTCTGTGACGGTAGGAACTGCTCGGTGGCATCGTCAAACGTAACCTCGGGAATGTGGTGATCCACCAACTCCGGTTCGATGCCGGTTGAAACCACTGCCTCCGCGTAGTGTCCACCTTCCAGATAATTTGTTCCGATTGTCGTGCCGGCACCGGACGCCTGGAACTGCTGAAATTTCTTGATGAGCTGTTGGCCCTCTTCTCTTTTTCCAGTGCGCGTAAGCAGCAGGCCAAGGTTATAGAGCGCTGTCTGATTGTACGGCTGAGCAGCGACGGCACGGCGAAACGCGCCAATCGCCTCGACGTACTTTTTCTCCTGACTGAATATCTGTCCCAGATTAATGTTCGAACCGACGTCGTCGGGATCGATTTTCAGCACACTTTGAAATTCGGAGATTGCTTCATCAAATCGATTTTGCGCGCGGGCGATCAGTCCCAGAATGTAATGCGACTGTGGTCTATTCGGATCCTCACCCAGCGCTTTCTGCGTTTCACGCTTCGCGCCTTCAGTATCCGGCAAATAATAAAGTGCAATGCCGAGGTTAATCCGCGCGATTGTCAGTTCGGGTTTAATTTCCAGAGCTCGAGTGAAAGAGTCCGCCGCCTCCTTAGCCTTGTACTGTTCGAGCAGCGCCACTCCAATATTGTTAGCGCGATAGGCTGCTTCACTTTTTTCAAATGCGGATTGAGCTGATAAAGCGGCAGGCGTCGCGGCCGATGATTCAATCAGTGTGTCGCCGCTAATTGCGCCAGCGCATAAGCAGGCAAAGAGAATCAAAAGAGTTGTGGACCGTTTCATAGTCGCGCTAGGGTGACACGAACCTGCGAAGATAATTCAGTGAGCATCTCGGGTGGGGTGCAATCAAGGCAGACGTTCGTGACTTGCCCTCTCTGACGGTCGGGCTTCTGACCCGATCACTTCACAACCACAGTCACATAATCTTTACCACTGTACAATCGGACGCCATCGCCGCTCCTGGTCATCATCAACGGCCGTGGTCTTTGAAGCGCGCTATCCTTCGTGGTTGAGACTGAGAGAATTTGATTCCCTGCCAGATCCAGAATCTGCATCTTCCCGTCATTGCTAAAACCAAATCCATAGGCGCCAGTGCCGAGGTCGGAGCCATTAATAGAGACAGGCGAATCGGTGATGAAGAAGCCTTCATACTTTGCGCGGACGTCGGCAGCATATCCGGAAGTATCGACGAGGCCGGCGATGACGAAACGCTTGGTTCCAAAACGGGCGGCAGCCGAGTTACGCATCTGGGTGGGCGCGCTCAGGCCTTGAAAATAAAACCCCGTTGGCACAACCTGGGTGAGTTCTGCACCCGCGAGTATCGTCGCGGGATTCTGCGCGGCGACAAGTGCCGGCAAGCAACAAACAACCGATAGCAGCACTGAACTTCTAAACAAAACTCGTTTGAGATTCATCGTTGCGATTCCTTTCGCGGCATGAGCCAGTAGTTGAAGGCGGCATCATCTTACACTGATGCCGCAGGATCAACCCTGCCGGAGCAGCAAAGAGGCTGAGGGACGTTTCTAACTTTTCCTAACGCTTGAAAATTCTCGTGAAAATTTTTTGCGATTTGCTGAGCAAATTTGGAGGGGCAATGGGGACTCGAACCCACAACCCCCCAGATCGGAAAGTGAAAGCACCCGAGCCGTACCGCTGGCGCAAGCGTGCACTCTAATATAAGATGTGGTTTCAGCCTCGGAGTTTGCAGGCAATGTCGAATTCTGGCGCCTGTAACTCATTGATTCTAAAGAAGGTATGCCCGCTTGGCTCAGTGGTAGAGCACTCGCTTCACACGCGAGGGGTCAGAAGTTCGAATCTTCTAGCGGGCACCAATACTATTCAATAACTTACGGGCGACCCTTGCGATTGTTTGGGTCGCCCGTTTTGGTTCCACCCACTTTTGCACAAACATTGAAATCAAAGATCGATTATGAATTCTCAATAATTAATCTTTTTGCCGGACTCTAAGATCCATCATGACTTTGTGGCGTAATTTGCTTTCGCCATTGTTGCTTGAATGCGCGTTTGCCCGCGTCTGGTGAACTCGATCGTTGAGTGTCAACCATCGGAGGCTATATGATTCGAACTCAACCGTTGGAGCGGACGCCTCATGGCAGTTCACGAAGTGCATACTATTCTGCCGCCCGAGATTGGGGACGCTTCGGCTTGGTACGGTCCGGATCTCAAGGAACGCTCTGATTGGATAGAGCACCTGTCCGAAACCGAAACTGCCGAAGTCGAGAGCGCGGCGCGCAGCCTGGCAAAATCATCCTTCGATCTAACGTCCATCAGCACTGATGACTTTCCGCTTCCTAAACTAGGCCCCCGTCTTCGGCGGTTACTGGAAGAGGTGCTACGCGGCCGTGGCTTCGTGCTGATCAAGGCACTGCCGGTTCAGCGTTGGACCCGACGCGAAGCCGCAACAGCGTTCCTGGGAATCGGGACTCACCTTGGCACCTTGCGAATGCAAAACGCCGAGGGGCACCTGCTCGGGCACGTGAAGGATCTTGGGCGTTCGAGCCTCGATCCCAACGCGCGGATCTATCAGACTCGTGAACGTCAAACTCACCACACCGACTCTTGTGACGTCGTTGCTCTGCTGTGTCTGAGGACCGCAAAATCCGGCGGCCTATCGAGCCTGGTATCATCCACGACGATCTTCAATGAGATGCGGCGCCGGCGGCCGGACCTCCTCAGGGTCTTACTGGATCCCATTGAAACGGATCGACGTGGCGAAGTTCCACAAGGAGGCAAGCCTTATTTTTCGATTCCGGTTTTTAACTGGCATGAGGGTCTACTTTCCGCAATCTATCAGAGACAATACATCGAGTCGGCCCGCCGCTTTCCCGCCGTCGCACCACTCAGTCCTGTTCAGATCGAAGCCTTGGATCTGTTCGACGAACTAGCGAACGACCGAGCGCTTAACTTGACGATGGAGCTTCAACCGGGCGACATACAACTCGTGCACAACCACACGATTCTCCACGATCGAACCGCGTTCGAAGATTTCGTTGAGCCTGAGCGCAAGCGTCACCTGCTGCGACTGTGGGTGGCGCCGCCCAACGCGCGCCCACTGCCGGAAGTGTTCGCGGAACGCTTCGGTTCTGTGATACCGGGAGAGCGCGGAGGCATCGCGCTAAAAGGATCGAGGGCCACCATACTGTTTGACTGATGAAGGTCTAAGCCGAGGAATCCGGAAGTGGGATCTGGTTGCCCTGCTGGTCAATGTTACGGTGGGCGCCGGCATCTTCAGACTTCCGGCGGACGTGCAAAAGACGGTGGGTAACTACAGTCTGGCGGCGTTCGTCGTTTGCGCGGTGATAGTAGGCCTGATCGCGCTTTGCTTCGCCGAAGTGGGCACCCGCTTTCGGACCACTGGCGGCCCCTATCTTTATGCCAAAGAGACGTTCGGCGCGCCGCTCGGCTTCATGGTGGGATGGCTGATGTGGTTGACGAGAGTGGCGGGGTTCGCCACCCTCGCGCAAGTCTTCATCGCTTACCTTGGTTACTTCTGGCCGCCTGCCGAGTCGGGCCCGTCTAGAGTTGCCATCATCACCGGGCTCGTCATCCTTCTCACCGCCATTAACCTGGTCGGCGTCAAATGGTCTGCGCGGGCCAGCGACATATTCACCGTCAGCAAGCTGATTCCGCTGATCCTGTTTGTTGCTGTTGGACTGTTCTTTATCAGCCCGGCACGTCTCACGCCCGCGGCCCGACCTGGCTTGGGATCATTCACGGCTGCAGTGTTCATATTGATCTATGTGTTCTCTGGCTTTGAGGCGGTGCTGGTAAACTCCGGCGAGATTCGCCAACCCCAGCGAGTCATACCTTTAGCACTGATCGTGGCGTTAACCGCCTCGGTCGTGATGTTTCTATTGATTCAAGTTGTGTGTATCGGCACCTTGCCCAATTTAGCCAACTCGGAGCGTCCGCTGGCTGAAGCCAGTCGTACTTTTCTTGGAGTCGCCGGCCCGCCGATCATCTCAGCCGGCGCGCTGGTCGGAATCTTCGGGACGCTGAATGTAATCATGCTGGCCTGTACGAGGTTGCCATTCGCAATGGCAGTACAGGGCCAACTCCCAGTCCACCTGGCGCGGGTTCACCGCCGCTTTCGCACTCCTCATGTTTCGATCTTTGTTTCCGCGATCGCCGTCCTGTTGCTCGCGTTATCAGGCACGTTCATCTATGCGGTGAAAGTTACCGTGATCACCAGAGTCATCGTCTACGCCAGCACTTGTGTGGCGCTGCCGATTTTGAGGCGGCGGAACCAGACGGCAACGCCGGTTCGCACTGTTGGTAAGAGGTCGCGTTCATTCGTATTGCCGGGAGGAATGTGGATCTCAATGGTCTGCGTAATTTTATGTCTTTGTCTGTTGGCAAACAGCGGCTGGCGTGAGGCGCGGGACGTAGGCATCGCCATAGTCATCGGGTTAGCGATCTACGCGGCCACCCGACTAGGTAAACGCCAAGGGACAATACGTCGCCACGATGCGCAAGATCGCCGATTGTGATCGTCGCTTGCTGTTATGCTCCGAACTTGATTGATTGAATTGAAGGTTGAAGATACCGGCGCCACAGCGACGTATTGCATCAACGTATTGCATCAACGTTGGAAGCAGCCGCTTTGAGCTGACACTGTTACCAGATGAGCTGGCCCGGCGGCAGGCGAGTTGTTAAATGGACCGCGTCTGACTTGATTGATCGATCAATGACGATGGGGGTCCGCATGGTCCAGAATTCCTTATGGTTTCGACCGACAACCTGTGCGGCTTCTTCTTCTTTTTCTTTTCCTTATTTGAGGTCATCGCTTTTTTTTGATCGATTTTTGTACTTGATCGGTGTTACTCCGTATGCCGCCTTGAAGCTTCGGGCGAAGTAACTCGCATCAGACATACCCACCCGGTTCATTACTTCTTTCACCGTCAGAAATTCGGTCTCTAATAACAGCCGGGCTTTTTCCAAACGCACCTGGGTGAGATACCGCTCGGGCGAGGTCCCCATGGACTCCTTGAAAAGATGGCAGAGCCGCCACCGTGAGAGGTTCACAGTCTCCGCCATCTCCGCAAGGCTCAGCCTACGGTGATAATTGTCGCGAATGAAAGAAGCCAAGTGTGCAATTCTAGGATCCATACTGGGGCCAGCAGAGATCTCCGAGCAACCGTCGGTTCCGTACGTTACAAAACTGGGAAAAAGAACCTTCCAGCGCCTGGACGATATGAAAACCTCAGTCGCGGTAACGCTCATGGTTCGATTCAGGGAAACATATTGTCGGGGACTGAGTGTCATTGGATTAGATCCGCAAGGGCGGAGCGCGACCGTATTCGGGAGTTGCGTTTCGATGATCAGTGGGCGAGGACAAAACTTTTATATTCAAGATTGCTTTATGAATTGCGTGGACGTGATAAAAGGACTGAAAATCTGATGCTTGAAAACCCCTTCGTTTGATTGCTCCATCCGGTCCGACGAGAGCTGGATTGTGCAAGACCGGCGAATTGGTGATGCGGGCATACGCCGGCACGCTGTTGCTAAAATAAGTGGCTAACGGTGTATACAGTAACTCCTGCAACGTTTCAATGAACTTGCAAAAGACGATCTTGCTAATTCTAAGCATATCTTGCTAAAGCCCCGCCAGTCTTCTCGCTCACATACTTCCCTACCTGATATGGCGTTTGCTAAAAAACATTACTTAGATTTAAAAACCAGGCAATACCTGCGGAGCAAGGATCAAAATATTTAAGCGAGGAACCGTCGAATGGGTCTGCAAGCGCGGTGGGATTAAAGGCCTGAATGAAAGCGATGAAAGGATTTTAGAAACTTGCCGGAATGGCGGATCCTGCCGATGGTTATGGTGAGGATCCCAAGCCGCTTGGCAACAAACTATTCGGAGACAGTGAAGCTGTACTCTTCATTCGCGGAGGGCTCGCCATCAGGGCTCAAAACAACCTGGTAAAACCCATCCTGAAGTAGATGTGTTGAGAGTCTTACGCGGATAAAGTTGCCCTTGGGACCATTCTCCATCCGCAGACCCGAAATCTTGAACTGGTCGTTGGTCCCAACCCGACGGACTACGGCTTGGTAGCTCGGGTACTTGTCTTTTTGGTTGGATAAGAGATCGAGTTGGACTACGGGTATATCCACACGTCGTTTCATTTCGGTCTGGGGCCCGACACTTCTTATTGAAATTGGCAGCAGAATCAATGCCGGTACTCGCGATGGGTCTTCGCGAACATCGGGTCGCGCATTTAGCTCCGCAAGTTCTCTTTCAATGACGAGACGTCGGTTATTCTCGTCCGCCTTCTTGAGGTTCAATTGGACCAGCCAAGCAACCCCGAGTAAGACGGACAGCGTCAGGACTGCGGCAATTGGAATAAACAACATCCGGCGTTGCCGAAGCGAGGCCAGAAACGTGCGCCATGTCCCAATCGCGGGAGCTGTCTCGGTTAACCGGGCCTCAGCGGCAGCAAATTCTTTTATGGACTTAGCAATCCGAAGCTTCTGACGTTCTGCAGCCGTATACCCGTACCGACCCAAGAACTTGTCTCGGTCTGATGGCGTGAGGGAGTTTTCCAGATAGTCCTCAATTAAGTCGTCCTCGGCGAGGAGAATCCTAGTGTTAATCTCGGGCTCAGATATGAAAAGGCGCTCGATTCGCTCCCTCTCTAAGTCATCGACATCGCCCAGGAGAAAGCGCCTCGCTAAGGTATCAGTCACGGATTCTTCGTTCATCTTGTCGTTCTCCCGAGTCCCTTTGACAATGAAATTTGACTCAATCCGTTTCATTGGCGGCGGGCGCGATGTTCGAGGCGGCGCCCTATGCATTCCTCGAGACTGGCGCGAATGCGGCACATTCGCACCCTTAGGGTCTCAATCGAAACACCAATCTGTTTAGCGAGCCTGGCTCGGTCTTCGATCTTTGGCTGCCTTTCTTTGGCATAATAAGCCAGTATCAGGTCTCGCTTGTCGCGGCTGAGCGCCTTTAAACAATCTCGAAGACACTCTTCCCGCATTTCGTCGTCTTCATCGTCAATCAGTTGTGGCGGCTCCGCCGGAACGTCCACATCATCTATTGAAATATAGAACTTGGCCTTTTTCTGATGTTCCTTAATCAGATTCCGGGCCACGCCGTAAAAAAAGAGTTTCGGATTACCTTCAAAGGTATTCATTAAGTGGTCTACCTGTCTCGCGACGCGGTCGAACGTTTCATCCGTCAATCCCTCAGGGTCCCCACATCGATTCCAGGCAAAAATCTTGACGAGTGAGCGCCGAAGATCCAGGTACAAAGCCGCGGCCTTATCGCGATCCGGGTTGAGCCAGGCGAGAAGATGATCGAAACTTTCGCTTGGTATTTCCGAAGTTCGGCGCATAGCGGCAATAGTTGTTTCGGAGTTCGAATTTCAGCGAAGTTGGGGAGTATGTGCCACCAAGTCACACTGATCGCGCCAAGCTAGGAACGGCGGCGTCGCTTTTGGAAGATCATCATGCCGGATGAAATCAGAATTAACAGTAGCGAGACAGCCAACCCCAGGCGAAACCAGGATCTCCTGTAAACAGTGATCCTCTGATTGTAGTCCCCTTGTAATACGAATCCTGCCCAGAAGTATGGCGCACTCCAGGCTTTCTTTTGTCTAATACTCTGTTTGGCCGATCTAAGAGCGGCGACCGGGGGCATGCCGTCCTGCAACATCGCTTTGTAGAACTCCGCCATCAAAGCGGCAGTCGCGCGATCATCCACCTTCCACAGACTTGCAACTACGCTCTTCGATCCTGCGGACATGAAACCGCCGGTAATGCCAACCAGCCCTTCACCCTTAATATCCTTACCCAATGCCGTATCGCAAGCACTGAGGACGACCAGATCAGCGGAAAGATTCAGGTTGTAGATGTCATGCAAGGGCATGAATCCATTTATCCCGCGGCCATCGTGATCCACCATCGTAAGTACCAGGCCGGACAATTCCGGATGCTCGCTATTGAGGAAACCGTGGGTGGCAAAATGTAGGATTTTGTATTCGCCTACGCGCTGGCTCATTGCGGTTTCGCGGCTGGCAGCAAAACCTCTGGCGACCATTGCAGTGTCTCCAGCTGTAGTTTGCAAGATTGCATCCGCCTCTTCTGATGAGTGTACAAGGCGACTGACGCCAGCATCGCGGGCGAATCGTTCAAAATCAGTGAGTGCGGGTTGACTTGGCGTTTGATCAGCACTTGTGATCGCGGTATTTGGTTTTCCACTCTCAACGCGATCATCCTTGTCGCTAAACACCGGATCGGCGAGCACCGCAACGACCTTGTTACTTGAACTTGCCCTGGACT
>DASWQK010000509.1:0-6371 GCA_036403735.1 Pyrinomonadaceae bacterium | reverse complement strand
GGAAGAGCGCCCCTTCCTTTTCCGGTCTTCGACCCTGGATGCTTTTTGCGGTCATAGACCACAAACTCCCGAACGACGTCCCGGCAAGTCAGAGACTTGCCGCGTATCAGAGTGGCTGAGCCATTGGAAAGCAAGGCAGGTGTTTGGTTCGCATTGCAAATTCAGATCGGGACCCTTACCAACGCAAGCTGACAGCTTGCGTTACATAAAAAAGGGACGAGCGTGCCTCAACGCTCGTCCCAGCAGCATGACCAAGCAGAATTTCCGGATTCAGCCCCTCCGGGTTGAAACTTTAGTCACGCTGATCTTTTAGCAACCGCTTTATTCGGGCGGTTCTTTCTTGTCCTCGCGCAAATCGCGCACATCGCGCCGCCGATCGCGTCGATCTTTGGTCATATCGCGCCGGTCGCCTCGGATATCGCGAGTGTCGCCGGCAATCTCTCTGCGATCCTCGCGCAGCTCAGCTTTTGAATCACCTTCCTTCTTATCTAAGCGAAGGTCCCGCACGTCGGCACGTCGCGCGCGAACGTCCTGATTAATGTCGCGACGGTCGTGACGGATATCGTGCGTGTCACGGCGAATGTCGCGCCGGTCGGCGCGCACGTCATGTCCCTTAGGTCCGGCGGCAGCCCAAACCGAGCACGAAGCAATCGCCGCAATCAACAACAAACTACGAAAAAGTAATTTCTTCATTTTCGATTCCTCCTGAAATTTAGTTTCGAGCCTTGTTTGCAAATACACATTCAAGATCCGCCTCCGAAGAGGCAGGAGGAGAAAAACGTCAGGTCATAAATCGAGCATTTGACCTCAACATTTCTTTCGCGGCGAACCCGTTGCCAGTTCGTTAGACGCGACGGGTTTGCGGTTGGACGAAAAATCTGACTGAGGTTGATTCGGATACGGCCGGTCTCTCTAGCCTGATCATTACTTCTCAGATAAAATGCGCCCCTCGATAAACAGGCGTCGCGCACGTCGAAAGCTCCTGGCGCTCAGCTCATAGTTCGTCTCTCAATGGAACAGCAAATCCACTTTTGCACTACTCACGACGGCGTGCAGATTGCCTATGCCATGGTGGGTCACGGCCCGCCTCTGGTTAAAGCCGCGAACTGGCTTAGTCATCTCGAGTGGGACTGGCAGAGTCCGATCTGGCGTCATCTGCTGCGCGAGTTCTCGCGCGATCACACTTTCATTCGCTATGACGAACGCGGCAACGGCCTCTCTGATTGGAACGTCACCGATCTTTCGTTCAATGCCTGGGTGGAAGATCTGGAGTCAGTCGTCAACGCTGCGAAAGTCGATCGCTTTCCTCTGCTCGGCATTTCCCAGGGCGGCGCCGTGGCCATCGCCTACGCCGTCCGGCATCCGGAAAAAGTCTCGCACCTGATTCTTTACGGCGCTTATGCGCGCGGGTGGATTACGCGAGATTCGGCCGACGAGATCGAACAGCGGCAAGCGCAACTGACGCTGGTTCGCCTGGGGTGGGGCAAAGACAATCCGGCGTTCCGGCAACTATGGACCTCGCTCTACGCGCCCGACGCCACGCCCGAACAGGCGCAGTCGTTCAATGAACTGCAGCGGATCTCCACGTCTCCTGAAAACGCAGTCAAACTCTTAACTGAAATGGGCAAGATCGACGTAGTCGATCTGCTGGCCCAGGTGAAGGTACCGACGCTCGTCCTGCATTGTCGCGATGAAGCAGGCGTTCCTTTTGAAGAAGGACGCAAGATCGCGGCGATGATTCCCGGCGCGCGCTTTGTGCCACTCGAGGGGCGCAACCATTTGTTACTTGAGGGTGCGCCGTCGTGGGGGACTTTCGTGAAAGAGATTCGCCGTTTTCTCGGGACGGAAGAGACGTCGGCGCTAACCCAGACATCTGGGTCCGCAAGCAAACCCACACCTGATTTGCATCGCAGCGATTTGCCGGAGCGTTACTCGATCATCTCGTTACTTGGGGTCGGCGGCATGGGTGAAGTTTATCTCGCTGAAGATACCAAGCTCGGGCGCAAAGTCTCGATCAAGACTCTGCCGGCCGAGTTCACTAACGATAAGGAAAGGCTGCGCCGTTTTCATCATGAAGCGCGCGCCGCTTCGGCGCTGAATCATCCCAACCTGCTGACGATTCATGAAATTGGTTCCGAGGGGGGCGCCCATTTTATCGCCGCTGAATACATCGATGGCGAAACCCTGCGCGCGACCCTGAAACGCGGCCGAATGAAGGTCGATGACGCGCTCGACGTGGCCCAGCAGACGGCATTCGCCCTGACCGCGGCGCACGGCGCGGGCATCGTACATCGCGACATCAAACCCGAAAACATCATGGTGCGCACGGACGGCATCGTCAAAGTACTCGATTTTGGCTTGGCCAAGCTTTTGGAAGATCACGCGCGCGACATGGTCGATCACGAGGCAGACACACGCGCGTTGGTTCTGACAGATCCCGGCAAGGTTCTGGGAACTCCACAATACATGTCGCCTGAACAGGCGCGCGGTCAGGAACTCGATGCGCGCACCGACATCTGGAGTCTAGGCGTCGTGCTTTATGAAATGCTGGCGGGCCGGCCGCCGTTTCGTGGCGAGACCAAGAGTCACACGGTCGTTTCCATACTCGAGACTGAGCCGCCTCCGCTAACGACACTCGCACCAGACATTCCCGCGGAGCTGCAGCGCATCGCGCGCAAGGCGCTGACTAAAGATCGCGATAACCGTTATCAAACTGCGCGCGATCTGATGATCGATCTGAAGACTCTGCGGCGTGATCTGGACATCAAATCCGAGATGCGCCGGTCCGTCTCGTCTGCGGGTGGATCGAAATCAGATATTGCGGATCAGGAGAGCGCAACTTTCTCCGGCTCACCAGCGATGACCGCTACCGTCGACAAACGATCGACGGTGGATGGACCGGTGGCCAACGGTTCAATTCGTTACCGCGTAGGGGCGTTGGCTCTAATGGTTATTTTGGCCGCCGGCGCTTTGGTTGCTTGGTACTACATGCACTTTCACCGCACGCCGGCCGCCATTGGCTCGATCGCCGTCCTTCCGTTTGTGAATGTTAATGCGAGTTCGGATTCTGAATATCTGTCAGACGGCCTCACCGACAGTTTGATCGACAACCTTTCGCAACTGCCCAAGTTGAAAGTGATCGCACGCAGTTCCGTCTTTAGTTACAAAGGAAAGGAGTTAAATCCGGAGGCTGTAGGACGCGAGCTTGATGTGCAAGCTCTGGTCACGGGCCGGATTACCCAGCGAGGCGACGATCTTTCGGTCAGCGTCGAGCTTATGGACACGCGCGACAAAAGTCATATCTGGGGTAAGCAGTACAACCGCAAGATTTCAGACTTGCTGGCTGTGCAGGAAGAGATCTCGCGCGACATCTCTGAGAATCTGCGATTGAAGCTAACGGGTGAAGAACAGCAGCGTGTGACTAAGCGTTACTCGGAGAATGTCGAAGCTTATCAACTCTATTTGAAGGGTCGGTATTTTGCGGATCAATATTCTGACGAGGGATTCAAGCAAGCGGTCGAGCACTTTAATGAGGCCATAAAGAAGGACCCCAACTACGCGCTGGCCTACGCCGGCCTAGCTGAAGCTTTCTGGATATCCTCAGAGCAGTCCCTGCCACCGCGAGAAGCGATGCCTAAAGCGAGGGAAGCTGCGGTGAAAGCATTGAGGCTGGACGATGCGCTGGCTGAAGCTCACACTTCGCTCGCCTTAGTCCAGGCTTTTTATGATTATGACTTGCCTGGCGCTGAAAAAGAGTTCAAGCGGGCCATCGAACTAAATCCTGGTTCGGCCACAGCCCATCAGTGGTACGGGTGGTATTTGGCTGTGCTCGGGCGAGCAGATGAAGCCCTCAAAGAGATCAGGCGGGCACAGGAGTTAGATCCACTATCGCTTTTTGTTAATGGGGAGTTAGGAATGCCCTTCTACTTCACGCGTCAATACGACCGCGCGATGGAGCAATACAAGAAGGCCGTGGAAATGGACCCGAATAACTCGTTCGCTCGCATCTCGTTGGCAATGACTTATGTTAATAAACGGATGTATGAAGAGGCGATTTTACTCGCGAGTAAGCCGGAGTCGGACGATGCATATTTATTAGCCGCGACTGGAGATGCCTATGCACGTTTGGGAAAGAGGACTGAGGCGCAGAAGATAATTGAAAAGTTAAAGGAACAATCAAAGCAACGCTACGTCCCGTCATTGACCATAGCGATCATTCATACAGGACTCGGAGAGAAGCTACAGGCGCTTGAATGGCTGGAAAAGTCCTACGAGAACAGGGAGGACACGATTCTCTGGCTCAAGTCTGATGGAATATTAGATGACCTTCACTCAGAACCAAGATTCCAGGACCTCGTGCGGCGCGTCGGCTTGTCGCCTTGATTCGGACTGGGGGGCTTGACGCCACGTTTGTGTCGCCTTTCGAAACCATCTGCGGTGGAAAAGCGCTGACAAGTCACCGCACTCCAAATCATGACGCTTACTTCGGGAGTACACCTCGGCCGCTATGAAATCCGCGCAGAGATTGGCGCAGGCGGAACCGCTTTGCTCTACATCGGCCTCGGCGATAAAGCGCACGCACTCAGCGCGCTGGAAAAGGCATGCGATGATAGATACTTTCTGATGATTTGGATCAATAGCGATCCGCGCCTGGACAATCTCCGTTCCGATCAGCGCTTCGCCGATCTTGTGCACCGGGTTGGAGTTTGAAAATGCCGCGCATCCTGATCATTGGTGACGCCGTCGCCCCTACGGGTTTTGCGCGCGTGATTCGCAGCATCTTTGAACCGCTGCACAAAGACTTCGAACTACATCAACTCGCGACGCGTTACGACGGCCAGCCGCACGATTATCCTTGGCAGCTTTACCAGGCGTCGAAGGGGAAGAGCGTCTATGGATACGATCAAGTCGTTCCGCTGATCGAAGAGATTAAACCCGCAGTCGTCTTTCTGCTTTACGATATTCCTTTCCAGGTTCCTTACCTGGCAGAGTTACGCAAGGCTTCGTCCCAACCGAAGATCGTTATGTATTCGCCGGTTGAATCCGGCCCCATCGCTCCTGAAATTATGCAGCGGCTTCATGGCGTGTCGCGCTATGTTCTGTTCACTGAATATGGGCGGAGTGAGATCGCCACGTCGATCGAGAGCGTCCGCACCGAGAATCCAGGTTTCCAATTTCCAGAGCTGCAGGTAATACCGCACGGCGTGGATACTGATCGCTTCTATCCACTCGGCGACGACGATGGCGAGATTCCCGCGCGGCGGCTCGAAGCCCGGCGCGCAATGAAATTTGACGATGCCGAACATCTTGAAGCGTTCATTGTGCTCAACGCGAATCGAAACATGCCGCGCAAAAGAATCGACCTCACGATGCAGGGCTTTGCCCAGTTCGCTCGTGACAAGCCGGCAAACGTAAAGCTTTACCTGCACATGGCTACGCAGGACACGGGCTGGAATGTTGTTGTTCTCGCCAAACGCTACGGGATATTCGACCGGCTAATCATGACGCGGGCGGATAATACGCGGCCGGCGTTTTCGGACGGTGAGCTTAACCTGCTCTATAACGCGTGCGACGTGGGAATTACCACTACGACGGGCGAAGGATGGGGAATGGTAAGTTTCGAGCACGGGGCGACGCGCGCAGCGCAGATCATGCCGCGTCACACGTCGCTGGCCGATCTCTGGGCCGGCGCGGCTGAGTTTGTTGAGCCAGTGATGAAACTGACCTGGCCCGGAAATCTGACTGAAGCACACATCGTCGCCGCAGACGCAGTCGCCGTGGCATTGGAACGTGTCTACCAGGATCGAGCTTATGCACATTCGCTGGCAGCGGCTGCCTATCGAAACGCAAGGCGGCCCGAATTCAATTGGAGTTCAATTGCTGAGCAATGGAAGAGTTTGTTAATTGACACGATCGCGCACTAAAGAAGTCGTACGAATTACTCGCTGTAAATTCCAATCGTAACGGCCATGCCCTCTTTTGTCTCATCGATCGTAATCAAAAACGGGGGGGCGCCCGCTGGCTCCGCAAGCATGGAATTGAAGTTCACCTGAACGTTCTCCATGTTGTCCCAATTGGTGTCCTCGTAGGTCTCACCCATTCCCAGTGAACCGCAATCACCTCCGCCTTCCCAGGATACGTCGTAAGAAACGTCGAGTGGCGTATTGTTGAAGACTTTCATTTTGTTCCTCCGCTTGAATTGATATGGATTGAGTTTGGACTGGAAGTTTGGTTACTCAGCGAGCAGAGCCATTTCAACCTGCTGTCCGGTCTTGGTGGTGGGCACATCGATTGAAAAAGCCAGCGCGCCGCCACCGGGCTTGAAGCTAACCAAAACACTAAGTTGGTTGTCATATTCGGGCAGATCAACT
>DASWQK010000508.1:0-3024 GCA_036403735.1 Pyrinomonadaceae bacterium | reverse complement strand
ATCTTTAAAATCGATCCAGGTTGGCAGTGCCGGTGAGGTGAAACTCTCGTTACCTGAGGGAGCAGCAAAGTAAAAAACTTCCTGGCGAGTTGGTTGAATTCGCTCAGCCAACACCTCCGGAAAGATTTTCGGGAGCCAGGGCCCGCACGCGAAGACATATGAACCGGCCGAAATATGACGACCATTTTCTGTGACGATATGATCGACCTGCCGGGTGGCACGCACATCCTGCGCGCGAATCACGGGCGGGGCGCCCGGGCCACTAACCGCTTCCGGCAAATACTCGACGCCGATTCGAATCGCTTCGCGGACCACAGCCTGAACCGCTTTGCGCGCGAACAGGACTCCTCCATCAAGCTCGAGCATGGCCCACGAGATTCGGTCCAGCCCAATCTGCGGATAACGCTGCCCAAGCTCAGACGTAGTTAACTTTTCGAAGGGAATGCCTAAATCGTGAAATGTCTCGCGGGTTCTTATCGCGTAAGGATCGTCTTCATGCGCCAACCATAAGACGCCAGTTTTGTGAACCAGTGTTTCTTCAACCTGCGCGGACAAATCCTGCCAGAGCTGCAGAGACCTCAGCGCCGAACGCGTATAAATTTCATCGCCGCCATAGCCCGTGCGAATGATGCGCGACTGGTCGCCGGAACTTGAGAGACTGTTGCCGGGGCCGTGCGCATCGATGAGCACCACACGCTTTCCGGTCCGTCGCAATTGATAAGCTGTCCAGGCGCCAAAGACTCCGGCGCCGACAACCGCCACGTCGTAGGTCGACTCACTCACTACTCAAATGCTTTCAACGTAGGCGGCCTCGCCGTGAATAGCCATATCGAGGCCGGCGGTCTCTCCAGCTTCATCAACTTTCACCGCCGTAATCCGATCGATGATCCAAAGCATCACGTAAGTAAAGACGAACGCCCAAACGGAAGAAAGCAGCACCGCACCAAGTTGGACCAGGAAGAAGCGCGAGTTGCCGCGCAGCAAACCATCCGCTCCGGCCGGATTGAAGAGCGTCGTCGCGAACACACCGCAAAGCACGATCCCAAGAAAGCCGCCGACACCGTGCACGCCCCACACGTCAAGCGCGTCGTCCCATTTCATCTTGTTCTTCAGCGCGACGGCATAGAAGCAGACACCGCCAGCGACGATTCCGATCAGACAAGCCGTCGCCGGCGAAACATAACCTGCGGCCGGCGTGATCGTTGCCAGACCCGCGACCGCGCCCGTTAACAAACCTAAAAACTTTGGTTTCTTAGTTGTCATCCAATCCATGCAGAGCCAGGCGATCGCAGCAAAGCTGGCCGCAAGATCGGTATTGAGAAAAGCCACCGCGGTAACTGAGTCGACGCGGAATTCGCTGCCCGCGTTGAAGCCGTACCATCCAAACCAGAGCAGACCAGTGCCCAGAGCGACGAGCGGAATCGAGTGTGGGCCGGCGTCGGCCACCTTTCGTCTGCCCACGTACAGCACCGACGCCAGCGCGGCTATGCCGGCGATGTTGTGAACGACAATGCCGCCTGCGAAATCGAGCACGCCCCAACTCGCCATCACACCGCCACCCCAAACCATGTGCACAAACGGAAAGTAAACCAGTGCGAGCCAGCCCGTGAGAAAAAGCATATAGGCTTTGAACGTAACGCGATTAGCAAATGCGCCCGTGATGAGCGCGGGCGTGATGATCGCGAACATCATCTGATAGGCGCAGAACACGATCATCGGGATCGAAGGATTGATCAGAGACGGTGTGTCCAGAGTGATCCCGCGCAGAAACGCCCAATGAAAGTTGCCGAGGATGCCGAAAAAGTCAGTGCCGCTTTTCATATCGCCGCTGAAGCAGACTGAAAAGCCAAATGCCCACCAAAGCACTGTGGTCCAGCCCATGGACACAAAGCTTTGAATCATGATCGCCAGCACGTTCTTGCGTCCGACAAGGCCGCCATAAAAAAAGGCCAGTCCCGGCGTCATCAGCATGACGAGGCTGGAACAGAGCAACATGAAAGCGGTGTTACCGGTGTCGATAGTCATTGGCGGCATCGCAGTTTCTCCTTCGTGGTTTGCGGATTAAGAGCTGAGAAGTGCGGCCATAATACGCCTTTCGAGCGTGCGATCAAGATTTGCGACGGGGCACTAGCCCGACCGTCAGGGAGGGCTCACATTTCGCAGCGTTGGCGTGAACAACGAGCCCTTGCTTACGCGCGGGCTAATGCCTGGTGATCAAGATTTGCGAAGGGGCACTAGCCCGACCGTCAGGGAGGGCTCACATTTCGCGGCGTTGGCGTGAACAACGAGCCCTTGCTACGCGCGGGTTTAGTGCCCCGTTCCAGCCTATCGCGACGGTTCAGTCGAGCGAGAATTCGTGATCCTGTCCCAACAAGACATACTCAGCTGCCTTTCCACGTTCCGCTCTTTCCACAGATAGATCGTACTTCCATGCCTAGCCCACGGCTTGACGCTGGCGGCCAATAGACCAGCCTTTCTTAGCGCTCTGGTCGAATATGATTTGAGAGCCTCTAGGATTGGCTCAGGCTTACTAAGTGCCGAGACAATTGAGTGCACATGATTGGTTCTGACATTGATCGCGCGCAATCGATACCTGCGATGAAGGCAGACTTCGCGAACCGCTTGCTCGATCACTAAGCGCTCTCCTTTGTTAAGCCGTACAGGCTGGTGCTTGAGTTGTCGACTCTCCGCTCTCTTTAGTCCTGGCCTTGGTGGGACTCGCACCACTCCTGACATTACCCGCGAACTGCGGCGATACGATCCGCGTTCGTCACCATGCAACCAAGTCCCGTAACACCTGAACGTGATCAAGTACGCCAGCGGAAACTCGTCGTCATCGAAATCTCTCATAGGGTTGTAGGATCTGAGCCCTCCCTAACGGTCGGGCTAGTGCCCCGTTTTCGACAATTGAGCAAGCCATTCGCTGGTTGATTATTCCAGCCTAACTATCATTGCTTCCAGGATGGCCTGCTCCCGCTCACCAGCTTCGAGTTTCGACTCCCGATATTTGTCCGCCAGATCGAT
>DASWQK010000507.1:0-10246 GCA_036403735.1 Pyrinomonadaceae bacterium | reverse complement strand
ACCTCGAACGGGCCGCAGAAGTCGAGCACTTCGACCTCATCAAAGAGAACCATGCAAACACGGCGTTTCTGACTAGTTAGCGGCATTTCCTTTCGCAAGGGACATACATTCATCTACCCTTTGGCTCCGTCCTGTCTCACTGATCTCTTCGCTGCCTAGTAAGTTTCTTGAGCATGTCCTCAGCGTTTGAATTTTGGGGATTCAGCTCCAAAGATTTCTTATAATTCTCGATGGCAAGTTCTTTGTTTCCATTCTTCATGAATGCTTCGCCGAGGCCGTCATAAACATTCCACGACGAAGGAAAAGCTTCCACATTCAACTTCAGAATTTCGATTGCGTCTTGCGTCTTGTTCTCTCCAAGGAGTTCGTAACCAAGTTCATTCAGTTCCGACTCGCTGAAATCATATGCCGGATCGGCGCTCTGCTTGAGAGAGCGATACCGCTGCACTGTGGCTGCAACTCCATGCGCGCGATAAGTTCGGTAAAGCAACTCGGCGATTGATAATTTTGGCAGCGTGTACGGCTGGTCGTGGAGAATATTGATGAGGGCGTTTCCGATGGCGCCCATGTTTCTGAAATCATGGTTTGTCAGGAAAATGATCGTCGCGCGCTCCTTCGGAAAACGCTTGATATAGGTATTGAAACCACCATACCGGCCTGCATGTGCGTAGATCGTTTCACCGTTGTACTCAGCAATGGCCCAGCCAAAACCATAGCTGATTGAACTACCGTCGTTTAGTTTGCCGCGAGTGAACGCTTCATCAAGCGTGGCGTGTTTCACCAATTTTTCCGTATATAGAGCCAGGTCCCATTTGAACAAGTCGGCAACGGTGGAATAAATGCCGCCTTCTCCATAAGTGAGCAGGTCGTAATCAGAGACGTCGCCGAACCTGTTATACCCCAACGCCCGCGACATCTTTTGCCGTGACTGGTCGTAGACAAAAGTGTGCTCCACTCCAAGCGGAACAAAGATCTTATGCTGAAGGAAAAGACTGTATGGTTGACCGGATACTTTTTCGACGATAAGCGCAAGGAGAACATAGTTTGAGTTGCTGTACTCGAATTTTTCGCCGGGCGTGAAGGCAAGCGCCGGTTGGCGGATCAACGTGCTCAATACATCCTTGTTCGTCAAACCCGGACGCTCAAGACCGAGCCCAACATAGTCTGGTATCCCGGATGTATGATTAAGTAAATTTCTGATCGTGATCTTCGCCGCATAAGACGGAAATTCAGAAAAATATTTTGACAGCGGATCCCTGTACGAAAGCTGGCGCCGTTCCGCAAGCATCATGATCGCCATCGCCGTAAACTGCTTAGTCAACGAAGCCAGATAGACAGGAGTGTTCGGAGTAAAGCGACGTTATGTTTGATATCGGCGGTACCAAATCCACGCTCATAAGTTATCCGGCCGTGTTCGGCGACTAAGATATTCCCGCTAAATTGACCTCTCTCAGACAGACTCCTCATAAGTACGTCAACCTGCGGCTTTTGTCTGGGCCTCCGCGCGCATTGTCCACGATGGACCAATGGTTGAGACCACGACTAAAACGATAGCGCTGAAGATTTTCCTGAAGTTCATGTGCTTTCCACGGCTATGGGGAGACGCGCGCGCGGCTTCCTATTAATCGCATTTCTTCTGCCTTGCATATGTTGGATGTTATTTGAAAGCGCCATTTGCTAGCGTCTAGCAGACTATAACGGATCACCTATTATGGCTCAATGACTAATTGGCGACAGATTCGGACATTCTTGGATTGGATTGAGGAGCGAAGTCGAGTCAACAGACAGCCGTTTTCCGAGTCAGACTAGTTCTCGAGAAGATTGATCGAGCAGCGGTGTTGTTCCCGAGGAGAACGAACTACTCTGGTTTGTTGGGGTGGAGAGAAAAGTGCCGACGATAGCTGCTTGGCTGCAACCCATACCGTCTTTCAAAAGCTCGACGAAAAGCGTCGCCGCTCTTGAAGCCGACAGAATTGGCGACACTCTCAATCGTCTGATCCGGCATAGTCAAGCGTTCCCGAGCCTCTCTCAAACGGACGTCCTCGACGAAAGCAGCAGGTGTTGTGCCGAACACTTCTTTGAATCGACGCGTGAAGTGCCGCGGGCTGAGAAACGCTCGTTCGGCCAGTGCCTCTGCCGACAAGTCTTGTCGCAAATGTCCCTGAATCCAGGCTGCCAGGTCCGCGAACCGATCGCTGGAGTGAGTCTGAAACTGTAAGGGTTCAGAGAACTGCTCCTGTCCACCCGGCCGTTTCAAGTAAACGACCAGTTCGCGCGCGACTGACAGCGCCACCCGCGGGCCGAAATCTTCCTCGATTAACGCCAGCGAAAGATCGATCCCTGCAGTGATGCCGGCGCAGGTGTAAAACTTCCCGTCTTTGAGATAGAGAGCGTTCGGATCGACTTTTAGTTCGGGGAAGCGCTTCGCCAATTCCTCCGCCTGGCGCCAGTGCGTCGTAACACAACGGCCATCAAGTAATCCAGTAGCGGCCAGACCAAACGTGCCCGTGCACACTGTAGCAACGCGCCGAGTAGTTGGGGCGCGACTACTAATCCATTCTGCCGCTTTTTTCTGCGTCTCAGGAACTCGCAGTCCTTTGCCCCCCGGGATGATTAGAGTATCCAACGGCGGTGCGGTCTTGATCGTTTTGTGCGGCTTAAACACAACCCCGGACTCTGAGGTGAACGGACGACCAGTTAAGCCGATGACGACCACCTCGTAACAGCTAACCATTTCACCATTGCTGCCTTCCGCCGAAGCGGAAGTGAAGGCGTCGATTGGCCCAACCAAATCGAGCGCCATAAGGCCCTCAAATCCCAGCAGTCCTACGCGCAGGGGTTTATTCTCAGTCATCAGCAGATCGAGTATATATACAAATCAAAATGTCGACCATGACTAACTCCCAACACTCTCGGTCATTGTCTCTCCTGTCGGAAAGATGTCTCAAAATGTCGGGACTTAGTCATACCCATCTTTGTTCGCTGCTTATATCCTTATCAGATGAAAAAGTCTGCAAATCTCGGCCGGCGCTCTTTCGTGATGCTTGGGTCGCTGATCACGGCCGGGATATTCGCACCGAAGAAGTTACGGGCAATCGCGAAAGGCGGGTTATTCGCCAAGAACCGGGTCTATG
Organism: Pyrinomonadaceae bacterium; assembly: GCA_036403735.1. GTDB lineage: Bacteria > Acidobacteriota > Blastocatellia > Pyrinomonadales > Pyrinomonadaceae > UBA11740. Next base: position 7,112 of record DASWQK010000507.1, on the reverse strand, counting down.
TCTGCACTCCATGTGGTTTGGATTGTGACAAATTAGAGTTCGATAAACCTGGCACCTGCCCGGTCTGCGCGATGCCGCTGATTGAGAAAGGCGCAGTCGTCGCCGTATTGGGGCCCGGGTCTGCGCGTTTTCCTGACGGCAAGACCTCGGTGAAGTTCCCATTTGAATTGCTCGCCAACGGCATCTTTTTTCAAATTCAGGTCAACAACAAAGGACCGCTTACTTTCGCCCTCGATACTGGTTCCTTCAATTCGATCGTGGCTTCCGAGATCGTGGATGAGTTGGGAATCCAGACCGGTGCTACAAGTAAAGGTCTCGGCTCCGGCACCAGCTTCACCACAAGCCAGATATCGAGCCTCGACTTTCTGCTGCCAGGTGATCTTACTCTGTCCACAAAGAGAGGCGCGGCAATCTCTTTGGGCAATCTTTCAGCGCTGATTGCGCGTCGCTTTGACGGCATTCTTGGTTTTGATGTACTCGGACAGCTGGTGGTCCAAATCGATTACCAGCGCCGGATGATCACTCTGCACGATCCGGCGCACTTCGAATACAAAGGAGTGGGAACCGTAATGCCGTTTACGCTCTGGTCGAACTATGACCCGCAAATTGAAGGCGAGATCCTGATCGCCGATCAGTCACCGATGCCGGTAAAGATCGCGCTTGATACCGGGGCCGGGGGCACGACGCTAACGACACCTTTCGTCAGGGCGCACCGACTAACTGAATTGATGAAGACGCTACAGTCGCCCGATGTTGGCGCGGGCGGGGGCGAATCGGTTAAGTGGGAGGGGCGCGGCAAGCAGCTTCGCATTGGATCGTTACTAATCGACCGGCCTTTGTTCGCGTTGTCCGCGGACACTGTGGGATCGCTGGCGCATGCGGAATTCGACCTCAATCTTGGCGGAAATATTCTCAGGCGATTCAATCTTGTCATTGACTACCCGGGAAAGCGTTTAATCCTCGAACCGAATTCTGAATTTCATAAACCGTTTGCCTCCGACGCGAGTGGACTGGTGCTGAGAGCCGAAGGGCCGGAACACAAGACATTCATAGTTCGTGCTCTGGTGCCCAATTCACCGGCAACAGAAGCGGGCGTGCGAGTAGGAGACATCATCACGGCGATCGATGGCTCTTCGACGAGGAAGTATGCGTTGTGGGAATTTGAAGAGGCGTTAAAGAAATCAGGGCGGGTCGTCGAGTTGAAGCTCCGGCGTGGCCAAACGTCTTTGATGCGCAAGCTAAAACTTCAATCACTTTTGTAAGCGAATCTTGCCTCTGATTCATCGCACTTAAGAAAGGAACAATATGCCACTCAAAGTTAAGCTTGCTATCTCAGTTGTTGTGATGTTCGCAATCACCATCGCCTGGCTCAATCTATCAGCAGTGACGGCGCGCAGCCATCCGATGTTACGGGCGGTTGGCAATAAGTTGATAGCAGATCAACCGGACCGCGAAAAGAAAGCGCCGACTGTAGGTGTCTTGCTCTTCGATCACGTCGAGATTATTGACTTCGCCGGACCGTGGGAGGTCTTTGGCGGTGCAGGTTACAAGGTTTTCACGGTTGCAGAGAAACTCGATCCGGTGAACACGGTCTATGGCCAAAAGATTGCCGCCGATTACACGTTCGAAAACAGCCCGCAGGCAGACGTACTGCTGGTGCCAGGCGGAGGCGTTGGCGATGCGGTCGCTAACGCCAAACTAATCAAGTGGGTGCAAGACAACGCGAAGACTTCGACCTATGTAATGTCGGTCTGCACCGGAGCTTTCATTCTGGCGAAGGCTGATCTTTTGAACGGATTAACCGCGACAACCGTACGAGGCGGCATCGATCGACTTGCGACGGCCTTCCCGAATGTCAAAGTCGTGTACGACAAGCGTTACGTCGACAACGGAAAAATAATCACGACCGCGGGGCTTTCATCCGGAATCGATGGCGCCTTCTATCTCGTTTCGAAGATTTCGGGAAAAGGGCGAGCGCAGCAAACTGCGCTAGGGCTCGAATACAAATGGGATCCTGACGCAAAGTTCGCGCGTGCCGCTTACGCTGATCGTTATCTGCCCAACTTTCAGGGCTTGGACGGCGACATCGTTTCGATCGATGGCGACACCGAACATTGGGAAGTGAAAGCCCTAATCACCAAACCTGCTTCGCCTGTCGAGATCATCGAGGCGATTAAGAGGCAGGCGGTCGCTGATACTCCGCACAAGAGTTCCGCGGTTGTTGTCGATGCGAAACGACCGGCGGATTCCGATCGCCAAGAGATTGAATGGAGATTCACTGACGATCAGGGGCACGCCTGGGTAGGTTCAGGGCTGGCCGAAGCGTCGAAGGAAAAAACCGGATCATTCAACGTCAGCGTCCGCCTGGCGCGGGCCAGGTAGTGGCTTCGTTTCGGTCAAGGCAAGTTACTAGCAGAGCGAATCGCATGAAGTGGTTGAGTTTCTTTTTAATGGCAATGCTTGGGAGTGCTCCCCGGGTCTCTTCGCAATCGAGATTCGCGCCGCTTCAGGAACAGCCAGCATCAGTCCTCGCGCGAGCCAGAGATGTAATGGTTTTAGCTCGCATCGGTGAGGCGGTGATTCATTACCGCGCCGTAACCGCGGTCGAACAGAACTACCAGTCCGACCGAACGTATCCGCCTTTCTTTTCAGCTATGGAGGTCAAGGAAGGCTGGTTCGATCCTCATGGAGGAGTTGAACGCGTCAGCACTCAGACCACTTATCCAGGCGGCGGCTCTCCTGCGCAGGTCACGTTAACAGACGCGAAACGCGCATTTGCCCTCGTTAACAATCAGTTGCGCGTACTCGCCAGTTCATCAATGCAGTCGCGTTACCTCAGTCCGTGGACCGTGATTTTAGAGTGGATGGCCGCCGGCGATGCGCGGATCGCTGGTAGAGAACAGTATCGCGACTATCAACGAATCGTGATCTCACGGAGGACTTCGGAGGGAGAGCTGCGGCTATTCATCGATCCAAAGACCGGTTTTCCCGTGAAGCTGGATCTGCAGGAAAAGCATTACCTTTGGGGACAACGCCACATCGAATACGTCTACACCAATTGGACCCAAAGCGGTGGCGTCATGGTGCCGGGTTCCAGCTTCTTGCTCGCCGACGGCAAGACTGAGATTTCAGAAACGATTGGTGAAGTAGAGACCGTCCCGGTTTCAACGGCCCCGTCGCTTTCGCTACCCGAAGCGCCGGCACAGTCGGGGGATTCGCTGCCGCTCTTTCTGCAAGCAATCGATCCGAAAGTGGTACCAGTCGGGCCGAAGACATACCTGCTTTCAAATCCCGGCTACACCGAGGCGGTGACCGAAATCGGTAGCAACATTTTTCTCTTTGACGCGACGCAGGGCGAGGAGCGCGCAAAAAAGGATGCGGCCGCCATCGCGAAGCTTTTCCCGGGCCCACACCATGTCACCGTAGTCGTCACCGATCTCGCCTGGCCACACGTTGCGGGGGTGCGCTATTGGGTAGCGAACGGCGCGACGATCATTGGTCACAAGGCGGCGCAACAGTTTCTGCAGAGCGTCGTAGATCGCCATTGGACTCTCGCACCTGATCTGCTGGAACAAAGGCGCAAGGCAGCGAAACTAAAATTTGTCGGAGTTGACGCGAGTTACAGCCTTGCCGGTGGAGCAGTCAGCGTTCACCCCATAGATGGCATTGGCAGTGAAGTGGCGTTGATGGGTTACCTAGTCGCTGACCATTTTCTATGGGCGTCGGATTACATTCAGACCGTGAATGAGTCCACTCTTTACACATCTGACGTATGGCACGCGGTGCAGCGTGTTGGCCTACATCCCGAGCGCACCGCGGCTGAGCACTTGTCACTGACACCCTGGTCGAAGATTGAAGAATTGCAGAAGTAATCGACCCGGTTGATTGCATCATCCGACAGAGCTACCGCATTAGCACTATGACTCGACGCCCACTTTCGCAACATGCGAACTCACTCTCGCGAACTGAGCCCGCTGCTGCTTTCGGACTAGTTCCTTTCTCGTCAATTAACTCAACTTCACGGATGGTCAATATGGGAAATCTCTTACTTTTATGGAACGGTCCTGTCCCTAACGGTCCTTCCACTGGGCCTCGACCGACGGAGGGAGATCCTGTGAGTTCCTAAGCAGACTTACGTGCTGCCAAATCTCCTCGTCTGACAACATGCTTCCCCTGGCGGGCATTCCTGTATTCCTTATGCCATGCTATGACCCAGAAGAGCTGCGAGTCCGTGTATTGGCACATTCCTTTAGGGAGTTGCGGCGCCGGGGGATAGAACGACTGTCCGTAAACGCTCGCCTCGCCATCAGGCTTGCTGTGGCACCTCGCGCACATTGCTTTGTAGGTATCTACTCCGGCTTTCAGATGATTTTCGTTGAGGGCGACTGGATTCGTCTCTCCGGACGCGTGCCGAACGACAGAAGCATGAAGCACCGTGGGCATGATCCGAGCTTCAAGGCGTGAATGCGCTCCATCAGCGCTTACCGGCATGAGGCCCAGCATTGTTACCACAAGGCCTGACAACAACAGTAACGCTAACGCCAGAACCACACCCAGTAGGATTTTCTTCACATCTTTCTCCTAACAGCTCGTTGGCGCCAGGCGGCAATAGGGACCATCACTATATATGAACTGCGGTCGGGCGTGAGCACCTCAGCTATGATTCAACGCGCGAGTTGGACAAGACTCGCACCCAAGATCTCCAACCCGCGCGTCGCCAGAATCTTGAAACCGACTACGCCCTGCGTTAAGTTCGTCATCGTCGCCGCCGGAACTCTGGTCAAGTCATAGCCGGTTTGATGTTCGTACCGCTCGACTAGTTTGAGGAGATGTTGGCCCAGTTCGGCTGCATCGGCAATCAAACGCGTCTTACCGTACACGTGGACAGTCATGCACGTTGGCACGGTCGAGTGAGGTTCGTCGTACCAACAGGGCGAGATGTAAGCGTGTGCGCCGTTGATAATTGTAAGGACTTCATCCGCTTGCTCAAGCGTTTTCCATTGCGGATTCGCGCGAGCAACGTGACCTTCCAACACAAAATCCACTTTGGAGTTTTTCGTAATCTCGATTGGAATATGCGTAGCAGCCTCAGGCTCTTTCGATTCGCGCAATGTAGCAGCCTACGGACGCCGTACGAGCGTGAAGGTATTTCACTTCGGATTTTTCAAATAAGCTTTCGATTACCTGCTCGACTGCGCGATCACCATGACCACGGCGATGAGGCTCGCATATCTGAGCTGAGTGCGATGACGCCGTTCCTGAGAGACTGTTTTCATCGATTTCCCCCTTTTTCGCCTGTTCTGTTGCCTCTTGATTTCGTTATTCGTACGCGACGGCGGAAACTGGATAATTAATATGGCGGCGGTACATAGCTTGGCAATGGCAGTCGTTCGATCCAACGATGCCCTCCGAGATGGCCTTTGGGATCTTGTCAGCTAGTGCGCTCTGACCTTTTAAGTAAAATTATTGCTTCTTCAGGTGAGTCAACTATATTAATGCCGGATGCCCCTTATATTCCGTCAAGGGCACTTCAATATCGTCCCGAACCCTTGGGAGTTGCTTTGAATGAATCGCAGGAGCCGGACGAAAACCAGAGTCACTTCCCCCCAAGAGTGTACTCGAAGTTGTAAGAGTGTTTCCCTCCCTCGATGATGATGGTCATTGTGCCCGCAATTCCGGCCAACTCATCCGTTCCTGAATCCGGGACCACGGTAACGTTCATGTCATAGACGCCCTGGCGCATCGTGCTCTTGTGTTGGAGGATGAAGCTGCCTCGCTTTCCGTTCAGCTTACCCGTCACCAATTCCAGCGCGACCCCGCCACTGGAACCTTCGACCGCCGTCCGGGCCGCCAACATTTGTCCCAGGCTCACAGCTTCAAGCTCGCCGTGGAACTGTTTCTCAATAAAAAGCCGGTCAAAACCGCCGCCGGCGCGGCCATCTGCCGGTTGTGGTGTGATCTTAACTTCGAACGTTCCTCGTGCCGTCATGGTCGCCTCTTTCTGAGAAAATGCTCCCGCTTCGGCGCGAACGATGATGGCCAGGCTGGCGAGAGTCAATCCCAAAACTATAGCCAATGTTTTCACAGCTTCCTCCAATGTTAGAATCGTAGCACGCGCATCACTGCCAGTATTGAAGAAACGCGACACGATATGGTCCGACGAAAGATTGATCCGCCCCGAGGAATGTTAAAGACCCCCGTTGCACAACGGGGTCGCTTTCGGCACGAGCGTTATCATCCTTCGCCGGATCTCGAACGATACGTGGAGCACTATTGGGTAGTCGAGTGGAACCTCCGCGGAGTAGCGCCAGTGCGGGCTGAGACGTTGCCGCACCCCAACGTGCACATGATTTTCGAACGAAACGGCCGGAGCAGGATCAGAGGAGCAGCTCGGAAGAAGTTCTCGAAGCTACTCGATGACAAGGATGGCGTCTTCGCAGTTAAGTTCACGCCGGGAGGGTTTTATCCGTTTGTGGGTGTCCCGGTGTCGGGGTTCTCAGACAAGATAGTGAGGCTTTGCGACGTCTTCGGTGCGGAGGGCGATGAACTGGACCGCGCGGTCCTCGCGGAGAGCACGGACCTTTCCCGCATCAACGTCGTGGAGAGTTTTCTCCGCACCCGTCGGCCCGAGGCGGATGAGAACGTTCCGAAGGTAACCGAGATCGTCTATCAGGTAGCGACGGAACGAGGGATTCTGAAAGTAGACGATCTCGTCGACTGCTACGGCCTGAACAAGCGAATGCTGCAGCGGCTATTCGCGAGATACGTCGGTGTGAGTCCTAAGTGGGTAATTCAACGCTACCGTCTCAACGAGGCCGCGGCACAACTGGCGACTGGTGAATCAATCAGTCAGGCCGATCTTGCTCTGAATCTGGGGTACAGCGACCAGGCTCACTTCATCCGGGATTTCAAATCCATTGTGGGAGTATCGCCAGCTGCGTATGCTAAAGCAGCGCGCCAGCGTTAGCTGCCGACGGTAGGGCGCTAGTCTTCGTCGTCGGGTGACACATCCCTTTTCATTTGATGGTGCTTAATTTCTTCTGCAAGATTGGCTTGGATGGATTTGATGCCGATTTGTCTTTGCAGCCAATTAGCTCGATCAATGAGAGCTT
>DASWQK010000506.1:0-6279 GCA_036403735.1 Pyrinomonadaceae bacterium | reverse complement strand
CAAAGAAGTCCCCTTCCGCCAGTTCGGCAAGGATGATCCGCTTATCAAGCTCGTCAGTCATGCTAATGCGCACCCGGCCCGATTCGATCAGGCAGAGTGAATCGCCGCTATCACCGGTGCGAAAGATCGCCTCGCCGCTCTTGACTGTATGAACCAGCAGCAGGCTACGCAAACGACCGGCTGCCGCATCATCAAGCGAAGCAAAAAGCGGCACTGACCTTAATCCTTCAAGAGTCATTACTGAAGGCACGAGATTTCTCGACATATGTTCACCTCACGAGCAAAGTTGGCAGACATCCACCAGAAGTGTTGCCGGCGGCAATGATATTTCAAAATGGCTATCGCTACACACATGACATATCGGTTGGTGGTGTCCTTTTCGGTTTCCTCCGCGTTCTTCTGCGCAGACCTCAGTCCGTCCTCTGCGGTTTCATTTCGCAGGAGCGAGGATCAACCGCAGAGGACGGACTGAGGATTCCACAGAGGACCGCAGAGAAAATTGAAATCAGGGCATCGTCCTTTCAGTCGATACGTTGCCGGTGTCGGGTCCATTTGTTATAGTCCGATCAGTTAATCCCTCTTTTAGTTCACCCCAATCGATTGAACATTCGAACGTTTTGTTCGAAAGACAATTTGCATTTCTGAGGAGCTGTCATCATGCCAAAAAAGACGCCCGAATCATTCAACTACCTGAGCAACGATCCTGAGTTCGTGCCCGATCCGGAGATCGAAGAGTTTATGGAAGAAGAGATAGCGCACGCGCCAAAAGACCCGGATTTACTGGCCCAACGCCTGCACAACAATACTGCGGCTTCGCCTTCAGACGCGGGCGGAGATCTTGATGCAGACTGGGAAGACGTGAATGAAACCGGTTCGGAAGCCGCCGGTGGCGACAGCCCGACTCCCGACCAATCCCTGGTCGAAGAAAACGCCAAGGCGATGGGCGTCAGTTTTGAAGATAACGAAGAACTCGATTTCCTCGACAAGATCGAGCGGCGCGATCGCGATAGATATGAACTCGAAGAGCAATCGAAGACGCGCGACGATACGATTTGATCCCGTGTTCGCTCCAGTGGGAGGCTCATTCACATCTCGCTCCAGCGAGGTGTGAATAAGAGTAATCGCCATGATTCTGTCGCAGCTCGCAACCCGTTCGTTTCACGGCCAATCTGTTTAGAGGCGGGCTACCGCCCGCCAATTCCTTCGTAAAAAAAGGGCGGGCAATAGCCCGCCTCTAAACGAATCGCCACGACGTTTCATCATTGCTCTTGCGCGCACTTTGATCAGGTTATATCCTCTCGCGCCATGAGACGCACACTTCTTCTTTTCACTTTACTTCTCGTATTCGTTCCCGCTTACGCGGCTGAACCCTGCACCACCGCAACTTCGGACTGCACGCGTTGGATCGGTCTCGGCAATCAGGCACGGTCGCTTGTCTACAGCACCTATCCGCTGGACCAAAAGAATGATCGGATTGTCAGAGCTTTGATCGTCGTCCATGGCCAGGGGCGCGACGCTGATAATTATTTTCGCACCAGTCTGGCGGCTGCATTTCTGGCGAACGCCTTTGCCGACACGATTGTAATCTCGCCCAGGTTTGCTTCGAACAACGGCACGGGATGTCGCGACCCACTCGGGCCGAACGAAGTGAATTGGCCGTGCGGCGGCGATAGTTGGCGGTCCGGCGGGGTGGCCACGAACAACGCTCAACTGACTTCTTACGATTTCATGGATGCGATCGTCCGCGCGCTGGCGCGCAAAGAGAATTTTCCGAATTTGAAAGCGATTGTGGTTTCAGGCCATTCAGCCGGTGGACAATTCGTCACTCGATACGAGATGGGCAATCAAGTGCATGAATCGATTTCGATTCCCATCACTTACGTCGTCGCTAATCCATCAAGTTATTCATACCTTGATCCGGAGCGCCCTTCGGGAACCAACAACGAGCTGCGCCCTTTTGGCGACGCGCGGAACTGTACCACTTACGATAACTGGCCTTATGGGCTAAAGAACCGCACGGGTTACACCGCGAAGATTTCTGATGATCTTTTGAAGAAACAATTAGCGTCGCGGCCGGTGACTTACTTACTTGGCGAGCTGGATGTGTTGCCGCTGGCGGGTTTCGATTCGTCTTGTCCGGCGATGGCCCAGGGACCGACGCGGCTGGCGCGCGGGCAATCTTTCGCGGCTTATGTGAACGCAAAGTACAACGCGCAGCACAAGGCGGTGGTGGTGCCGCTGTGCGGTCACAACGCGCGTTGCATGTTTACGGCGGAAATAGCGCTGCCGATTTTGTTTCCGAAGGTGTGAATGGTGCGACCCAAAACTTGGGGTGCCGGCATTAACGGTGGCGTAGCAAATTATTGACTATGAGGAGTAGGCGGGGTTATTGTTCGCCAGAAAGGTCGGATAACTGCTGCCCGCAATCGTGAGGGGCAACCCGATTAATAGGAATTGAAAGAAGGGGGATTCGGAAGATGAAAAGGATCGGAGGGATCGAAATTGTCTTAGGTGGCGTGATAGCGGTTTTAACGGTTCTCAAGATGCCACCGGCCGTATTTAGCCAAGGCGATGACGACTACGCGGCGATCAGCCGCATGACGACGCTAAAGGAACGGCAGGAATTCTTTCGGGGTCTTACGCCTGAACGCAAGAGTGCTTTATGGCGTAAGCACTACACGACTGAGTTGACTAAACACCCGGAACTGACACAAGACCAAAAAGCGGTGGTCAATCTCGCGATAGTGATGGCGAGTCCCGACTTGTTCACCGGAAAGCTGCCCGACGCTGCCGGCCCAGGTTCAATCTTTGAAAAAGCCCTCGCAAATGCCTTCAAGGATGACCGCGCGCTGGGTCAGGAGATCTTTGGTTCCCCCGCACCGCCGTTGCCGAGGGCCGAACAACAACAGAATTCAAGATCCGAATAAATCAGACGTCGAGCTGACAGTTTGTGCGCGCCTTCGCAATCAACAAGCCTACATAAAGGAGACTACGCGAAATGAGAGCAGCTAAATTTGCTGTTGTCCTGATGGTGGGAATCGCATCTGTCTTTTGTGTCTTCGGCGTGGCACGGGTGCTACGCGCTCACGGAAATGATGACTATATCATCATCAATCGAATAATGACGATGAAGGACCGAAAAGAGTTCTTTCGCACTCTGACACCAGAACGTAAAAGTGAACTATGGCGAAAGCACTACACCACCGAGCTGACCAAGCATCCGGAGCTGACAGCCGATCAAAAAGCCGTGGTCGATCTGGCTATCGTGATCGCCAGTCCGGATCTATTCAGAAGTAATCTACCGGATCCGTGCAGTGCAGGTTCAGTGTTTCGAACGGCCGGTGAGAATGCGTTCAAAGATGCTCCTCTGTTGCGGGTTGAGATTTTTGGTCAACCTGCGGAACCCCTGCCAAAGTTCGCGCACGCGAACAGCTTGAACCAAGATAGCAAGGGTACCTGTGAGTGCAACGAAACCAGCTGGTGCAATGCCTGTACTTGTGGATGTCCGGGAGTCCACGGTTGTAACGTCCCCCCGGTACTGGTTGCGGATGCTTCTGGAATTCTTCGTGTAACGCAACGTGCCAGCCCTGTTTTGGGGATTGACTCATCCAGCACCATGGATCTGTGGTAAGCCAGATAGGGCATCTATTACTCCCTAAGGAAAATTAGAACGCGGCTGCAGCGTTACGCTCTTGATCACGACTTTATCCGCAGGTCTCTCACTGCCCTGCTCCGTCGGCGCGGTCATGATCACTTCGGCGTTCTTGATCCCATCAATCACTTTCCCAAACACTGTGTACTTCTTATCGAACGCCGGCTGCTTCTTGAGCGTGATGAACCACTGACAGTTTGCGCCATTTATGTCTTGCGTGCGGGCCGCGCCGAGCGTCCCGCGGTCGTAGGGAATGTCGCTGAACTCCGCGGGCACATTCGGGTAGGGCGAAGTTCCCGTACCCCAGGCCGCGCTGTTGCTTTTTTTCGTTAAGGCATCGCCACTCTGAATAATTCCGAGGTTTGGATCGATGCGATGGACGGCCGTGCCGTCATAGAATTTTTCGTTAATGAGTTTCTTGAATCGCTCAACCATCCGCGGCGCGATGTTCGGATAGAGCTCAACCACGATTTTCCCGTAGTCCGCGGTTTCGATCACTGCCACCTGCGCATCGGGCGCCGGCTTGGCGCCCGTCTTGACGTTGCCGCCGGTGGTGCCCTTCGCATCTGAGTTCTTAGGGGTCGCAGTATTGGAATTTGATTGATTGCAAGCGCTGAAAGAAAGCACTAAGAGCGCACCAAGAATCGATATGATTGTAGTCAGTTTTTTCACTCAGTCACTCCCTTAAATAATTTGAACGACGTATTCGTGTCAGAAGCCCGACCGTGAGGGAGGGCTGGATAACTAAGCGAGCCCTTGATGGCACCCCACGCGAGATGGTCGCGTGGGGACCCCGCCTTACGCGCGGGCTTCTGACACATTCAAAACAGTTTTTTACTATCGAGCAGTATCGTCACTGGTCCATCATTAATCAACTCGACCTGCATCATCGCCTGAAACTTTCCCGTCGCCACATTTTCGATCGTTGCCCGCGTTTGCCGCACAAAGAAATCGTAAAGCGGCTCGGCAACTTCCGGCGGCGCCGCGTCAATCCACGAAGGCCGCAAGCCGCGACGAACATCTCCGTAAAGCGTGAACTGCGAAACAACGAGCAGCCCGCCGTTTGTATCTTTCAACGACAAATTCATCTTCCCTGCTTCATCGTCAAAAATGCGCAGGTTGGCGATCTTATCAACCAGGTAAGCCGCTTCAACTTTCGTATCGTCGCGAGCAATGCCCAGCAGCGCGACGAGACCGTTCCCGATCTCGCCGATGATCTCGTCCTCAACTTTTACAGAAGCGCGCGTCACGCGCTGGACCACGGCTCGCATTACGCTAAGAATAATCTCGAATATCGTACCGAGCGACGCGCACCCTTGGCTCTTCTCTTAATCTTAAGCCGTCGCGCTGCCCTCTTATCGCTGGAGTGCTCGCTGGTTTTCTTACTTTTCGGATCATAAAAGCCGATGTAGCCACCGGGATTTATACCAAAGGACTCTAAGGTCTTGCCGTCGTGCTTACGGCCGAGGAAATCGTTACGGCTGCCGCGCTCAGCACCGGGAGTAAAATATAAGGGTAAGACAAAATTGGACACTCGGACGCCGTCAATCTCATAGTTTTCGTCCTGCACCGCATCACACATTTCGTACCAGTGAAAGACCCGCCGTCGCGGAATGCCTGGATGTGGCCCAGCCACGAACAGGTTATTTTCGGGATCGCCTATCAGCTCAAGCGCTTCATGCGAGAGAGTAACGCTCCAGGGCTCCTCCAGTGCGGCCGATAGATCAAGAAATACGTATCCAAATGGAATCCCGTCATCGTTTCTTACGTGATAGCCTGCCGCGTCCGGATCAATATGATCCCAAACATACAACACCGCGTCGCCGCGCATGTCGGAAAGCCGGTGCTCGCTCGGTTTCTTCTGACTTCGACCCTCGAGCCGCAACTGCGCTCCGAAACCCCAGTATGGCGCGAAGTCTCCTTCGATCTGCCGATTGACCGCGCGAATCACGTTTTGAAATTCTTCATCAGAAATTCGACCGTTGGTGTGATTGATTATGGAAATGATCATTGTAGAGCTCCTCAGAGAGTCGCAGCACCGTTGAGGGCGCGGGAGTCGGTAGAACTTAGCGAGGCGCGGTAGAGAATATGTGAATACGGCTGGACATCACAAGCGCAACCCGCCAATTCAGCTCGCTCACTTCTTCGGCGGCTTACTGGGACGAATCTCAACGCGACTCGCGAGCGAGCGATCGTCGTGATGAAGCAGATCGATGACCACGCGCGCAATGTCGGCCGGCGTCAGTTGCCAGCTCTTTTCATCGCCCGGCGAGTCACCGCCGAATTCAGTGTTCACCGAACCGGGCATGACGTAGCTGACCTTGATATTGTCGTGACGTACTTCCTGCATCAAAGCTTCGCTGAATCCGTTGAGACCGAACTTTGAGGCGTTGTAAGCCGCCATGCGCGGATGCGGATTGGCGCCGGCCAGCGAAGAGATATTGACGATGTAACCGCCGCCGCGCTTTTTCATTTGCGGGATCGCTTCGTGACAGCAATAGAGACGCCAAACAAATTCGTCTCCAGCACCGCGCGAAACTCCGCGGGCGAGGTTTGCTCGACTGTTTCGAAGATGCCGATGCCCGCGTTGTTGATGAGAATATCGAGTCCGCCGAGTTCTTTGACCG
>DASWQK010000505.1:0-4641 GCA_036403735.1 Pyrinomonadaceae bacterium | reverse complement strand
CTGGCTCTCAATATTTGGAGCCCCGGTTAAGACGCGGTTCGTGCCTCCCGAATCTGTTCCCCACATCAATAGTGAGAGGGCATTGGCACGAATTTGACCGGAGCTATAGATGCTGCCATTGACGTCTAGTTTGGCTCCAGGGCTCGTCGTGCCGATGCCCACGTTGCCGTTGTACCTTATTTTTACTGCCTGAGTGTATGTTCCATCGCTGAATGCGCCTGTGCTGTTTGAACCGGTCACGAAGAAATTTATGTCCCCGGATCCGTTCGCGGCATTGTTTGTGCCCTGCGAAGCAATCTGCAACCCCCCCGCGCTCAAGATGCCGCTGCTGTTGCCGCTGTGATTGAAAATGCCGCGAATGCCGTAGCCTGAGCTGTAGTAATAGGCGCCGAGAGCGCCGCCATTAACCGATAGCATCTCTCCGGGGGAGGTCGTGCGGATGCCGACGTTACCGCTCGTACCCCCGACATAAAACCAGTCTGTTCCGCCATCAAGCGCCGACGAGTTAACGCGAAACGCTCCTCCACTCGAAGAAGAAATCCCCGCGACCACATCACCTGGATGAGTGCCATGCGAATGAGCATAGAGATTCAAGGCCCCACCTGCGCCTGCTGACCCGAAGCCTGCCTGCATTACTAAGCGGCCAGTGCCCGCGCCCGATTGATCTGTAACCATCCATCTAGTGCCGCCGTTGCTCCCCTGCAACTCAATGTTGCCGTTAATGCTCAGTGCTTGACCCGCACTGGTGGTGCCGATCGTCACGTTGCCGCTACTTGGAAAATTGTTCTGTGCGGTCCCAATCAAAGCGCAACTCATAAGAATCAGCGCTGCACTGCAAATCTCTATTAGCCGTTGGATATGCGTTTGAGTTTTCATTTCTGGCCTCTTTCTGATTTGGCGCGACGGGACAAGTTGGGACCGTCTCCTAAATTAGGAATGGTTGTTAGTTAGACTAATTGGCGAGTATGCGGGAGACGCAGAGGCTCGGGGGAATTAGCCGTCCTCAAGAAAACGCGCACACACTATTCCAACCTTTGTCCGTTGTCAATCATTTCCTCAGCGTGTGATTTTCGCGTCGGAATAGAGACACGGAAGCGCATGACCTGACTTCTGGCTACATCATTCGGCTTCTTGCGCCCGTATGGTCGCAAATGCAATCCGTGACCCTCAGCATCGTAACAACTTCAGGACCGTCGCTCACGGTCCGAAGCGTTGCCGATACTCACTCGATGAAATGAAGGCCTTGACCATCTCGGCGTTGATGAAGTTGCTGTTGAATTGATTCAGTTTGTTCAGCCAGAAATTGTAGCCGGCTACGTCCGGATCACGACGGAGATAACCAAAATACTGCAGCAGGACGAACGCGCGATTGAATTCGTGTTGCTTTAATCCCTCAGATTCGGCCACGAGTCGCAGCGCCTGCGCGCGGGTGATCAGTCCATTGTCGAGTGCATTCAAAATCATGTCCCGGACAAACAGGTTGGAAGGAAGCTGTCCACGAATTTCGCCATTCGGAGAACTAGTCGTGTGCACATCAACATACTGAAGACCTCCTCCTAAATCGTTGGCTTGCGCGGGAGTTAATGTAACTGGGAAATTGGCAAACTGACCGTTCGGCAGGTTCGCGAAGGATGGCGCGTTCGCGCCTGCTGCCGCTGGTCCGTGAACGTGCGCCGCGGTCTCAGCGCTGCTGAGTCCACTGAAGGACAAGGAGACAGAAGCGCTTAGTCCGCTGAAAGACTGGCGCAGGATTACGAGACCGCTCGCCGGCGATGGGTTACCGGGCACCACCTGCGCGCCGTTTAGTTTAGCGATGTAAAGCTCTGCCGATGTCGCGTTGACTCCCGAAGTCGCGAACAAGGTATCGACGTAATCCCGATTCGACAGACTGCCGTACTTGCTGACGAACTGTGGTCGGGTCACGAATTCGTTGAAGTATGCCTGCTTGTTCGCTTCAAGCTGGGCGTCCGCTCCCGGCGCGCCAAAAACGTAGCCGCTCTGCAATTCCTGAGCATCCTTCGTGAATTGATCGTAAGTTAACGGCACTGGCGCGCTTGGCGCGCTCATGTTCCCAAACGCTGTTCTGTTTGTCAGATAGGCCAACAAGCCAGTTTCGTTGAACTCAATCGAAAGAAAGAAGGCGGCAGAGACGTTGATGCGCTTCACTGCGGCGCACTGGGCATCCGCGCCGCACGAGGTGATTTGATTGATCCAGAATTGATAGCCGGAGGCGTCCGGCTCGCGACCGAGAAAATCGATGTAATGCTGATGAACGAAAAAGTCGGCCGCGTCAATTGCGTTGGGACCGGTGACACTCTCGTTGTCGGTAATGGTCACGGTCGTGACATTAGGCGAGCCGAGACTCGCCCCGCTCGAGTTGCTAAGCCTAATCGCAAAGTTCTCGTTGCCTTCTGCGTAGTTATCATTAGTAATCGGAACTACGATCGTCTTGAAGGCTTCACCCGCCGCAAACTTTAGGGTCCCAATCGTGTTCGTATAGTCGCAACGTGCCGAGGCGTTTCCGTTGCTGACACCGCAGTTCGTTCCCGCGTTATCGCTCGTTGAGTAATTAACGGACGCCGGGGAAGTCGTATCACCCAACCGGGTCACCGTGACGGTCGCGCGTCCGGCTGATTCGCTCACCAAATAATTCGCGGCGCTGAATTGCAGACTGCTGGCGGAAGATGAGGCACCAAACTGGCCGCGAATCTCGCCGTTGGGAAAATTCGTGGTGTGGACGTTCACGTAAAGCTGTCCACTCTTCAGATTGGAAACATCCGTTGGTGTAAGCGAAATAAGAAAATCGCTCACATTGCCATTCGGCAGAGGAAACAAGATTACCCCAATCACGCCGGGCGCCGCCGGCCCATGGATGTGCGCGTCAGTTTGCGCACTGGTGAGCCCGCTAAAATTCAACGACACGCGCGCGGTGGTTTCGTCAGGACTCAACAAGATCGTCGCGGTCCCGGCTCCGGGCGAATTGGTCGCCGGAGTCTCTTGCGCGCCGGTTAATGATGCCGTAAAGAGCGTCGGTTGCTTGCCGGAAATCTCATAAACCGCGCCATTCGAATTCGATACCACGAACAGATCGCCGTTCGGCGCAGTCTCGATGTCGGTCGTGATGCCAAAGTCGTGGCCAATCAAAAGCGACTCGCTCTCTTTGATATCAAACTTGTCGTCATTATCTGCGACCAGATCATTGAGCCGCGGATCGCTAAACGAAAAGTGCAGACGATCGGGCGTCAACTTGAAGCGAAACAGGAAGCCGCCGGCGAGAAATGTGCGCGCGGCGCCAACGAACATGTCTCCTTCGAACTGTGGCCCAATCCCGCGGCCCTGGACAAATCCAAGCGGCGACGGCGGAATCGCGTACTTCCAACTGAATTCCGGATCGTTGTAATGCGCGCCGGGCAGCATGTAGAGATTCGCTAGTGCGCCCGCGGGCGTACCGGAAATCAACGAAGTCGGCCAGCGCAACTGTTGTAGATCACCCGAGCCATACGTAGATTCAATTTGCTTGTACTGGGCCACGCGACTATTCGGCCCCATCATCTGAATCCACCCATTGTTCGATCCGGCGGTGACTCGGTTCATTTCATCGAACGCGTCGTCACCGTTCTCCTGGTCCCAAAGATTTCCCGAATAAGGATCGAAACCAAGGCCAAAGCCGTTGCGCACACCGTAGGCGTAGAGTCGGCGAAGATTGGCTGCGGCTTCGGACGGTAAGACGGTAACGATGTTCGCGAACGGATTGTCGGCGGGAGTGCTGCCGTCGTCATTCAAACGCAGAATGAAACCGGTAAGATGATTGTTGTCCGGTTCAGGCCCGCCGAACTGATCGTCTGGCACCGGTCCAAACTGGTTGTTCTGCAACAAGCCGCGCCGGCCGTTGTCGCCCATTAGGATGTAGAGCTTGCCGTCCGGACCGAATCTGAGCACGCCGCCGTTGTGATTGCCGCGCAGGGACTGATTGGCATCAGCCTGAAACGCATGCAGCTTGATCAGATTGCGATCGAACGTAAGCGTCGAGCCGTTCCAAATGTAACGATCGACTCGATTGCCGAGCAGCGCGACGTCGGCCAGATTCGTCGAGTCAACTCCGGTGCTGCTCTCGGTCCAATACAAATAGACGTATCCGTTGAAAGCAAAATTAGGATGCAGAGCGATTCCCAAACCGCCCCGTTCTGATCCGCTGTTCACCGCGAGATCGATCGCGGGCGTACTTTGAATGACACCGTTTATTACTCGCTGCAGCTTGCCGGTGTTTTTCTCGAAGATGAGAAAGTCGTTGTTGCCGACGAAAGCCATGCTTGTCGGTTGCGATAAACCACCGACGACTGTCTTCACTGACAGATTTGGATCGGTCATCCCCGGCCCGCTGGTTGGCGAATTCACTGTGGTCTGAAGACTGGCCGAGTTGTCAGTCAGGTCCGGGTCATTTTCAGAGGCCGTGACATTCGCGTTATTCGTCAGCACGCCCGCGGTTTGTGGGACGACTATGATGGTGATGATGGCGCTGGCATTGCGGGCCAGTGATCCGAGGTTGCAAGTCACCGTGGTGCTTCCGCTGCACGAGGCGCCCTGGGGCGGCGTCGCCGAGATAAAATTGATTCCGGCAGGCAAGTTGTCAGTAACCACCAC